>JALDXR010000044.1:0-13154 GCA_032154865.1 Nocardioidaceae bacterium | reverse complement strand
GTGTAGACCATCAGATAGCGAAACCCTTCGCCGACCCACACCTGCGTGGACCGTTCGCCGGCCGGATCACTCAGCACCGCGACTGCCCGGCCGTGGTGGTCGCGGTCGAGCTCGCCGAAGGCGGTGTCGAGCCGGGTGCTTCCGATCCGGCGCGGATGCGTGAAGTCCCATGGCGTCGCCGTCACCGGGGCCATCGCCGCACCGCCGGAGGCGTCCGGATCGAGGTACGCGGTCGCGGGCAGCAGCAGGTCGAGCTGGTCGACCGGGGTCGCTCCGATGGTGAGGTACGGATGGAACCCGACCCCGAACGGCGCCCGCTCCGGGCCGACGTTGACGGCGTGCATCGTCACGGTGAGTCCGGAGTCGTCCAGCGCGTACGTGAGCTCGAGGTGGAGCTGCCACTCGTACCCCGGCTGCGGCCGCATCGCGTACGACAGCGTCACCGCCGCCGCGGAATGGGCAACGAGCGACCAGTCCGACCAGCGCACCAGGCCGTGGATCGCCCCGTGCCGGCTCGGCTCGTTGAGCGGCGCCTGGCACTGCCGCCCGCCGTACTCGTAGCTGCCGTCGACGAGCCGGTTGGGCCACGGCGCGAGCACCTGCCCGCGCCCATCGCTGGCCCGCTCGTCCAGGCTGAAGCCGTCGATCACGTCCTGCCCGTTCAGGGTGAGGCTGCGCAGCGTGGCGCCGACCTGGGCGACCTCGGCCCTAAGCCCGCCATGGGTGATGACGTACTGGTCACCGGACGGCGGTCGGCCGGTCTCGGCCTCGTCGGTGCTCATCGATCCGCCGGGTCAGCCCATGCGGGCGAGCAGATGGTCACCGACGCGGAGGGCGTTGGCCATCGCGGTGAGGGCCGGGTTCACCGCACCGATACTCGGGAAGAAGCTCGTGTCGACGACGTAGAGGTTGTCGAGCTCGTGCGCCTTGCAGTCGGTGTCGAGGACCGAGGTGGCCGGGTCGCTCCCGAACCGTACGGTCCCGGCCTGATGGGCACAGCCGGCGACCGGGACGTCGTTCTTCATGTACACGTCGCGCGGGATCAGGTGATGGGGATGCATGCCCAGGTGGCTGAGGTGCGTCTTGACCCGGTGGTAGAGCTGCTCCATCGGCTCTTGGTTGTTCGGCGTGTAGCTGAGCACGACGTTGCCGTCGCCGTCGAGGGTGACCCGGTTGTCCGGGTCGGGCAGGTCCTCGACCGAGAGCCAGAAGTCGACAGCGTGCTCGGCGACGTCGGCGAGCGCGAACGTGGGAGCCAGCTTCGTTTCGAGCGGCTTCTCACCCCGGTACATCGGCGCCGACGACTTGCCGACCATCTGCAGGTTGCCCATCGGGAACTCGAAGTCGTCGTCGCCGAAGTAGTAGTCGTTCATGCCGAGGGTCTTCTGGAAACGGGTGTCGTTCTTCTCCGTCGAGACCGCGAGGAAGGCCCGGCTGTTGTGGAAGAGGTAGTTGCGGCCGACCTGATCCGACCCGTTGGCGAGGCCGTTCGGGTGTTTGTCGTCGGCGCTCGCCAGCAGCAGCTTGGCCGAGTTGGCCGCGCCGGCCGACACCACGACCAGATCGCCGGAGAATCGCTGCTCGGTCCCGTCGACATCGGCGACGACCGCGGTGACCGACTGTCCCGAGTCATCGGTCTCCAGACGGCGCGCCTGGGCGTTGCGGAGGAGCGTCACGTTGTCGTGCTGCAGCGCTGGTCGTACGGCCAGGACGTCGGCATCGGACTTGGCGTGCACCAGGCAGGGAAAGCCGTCGCAGGTCGCGCATCGGATGCAGGCGCTGAAGGCCGGGTTGGCCTCGTCGAGCATGATCCCGCACGGGGCGTGGAACGGATGGAGACCGACTCCGGCCAGGTCGCCGAAGAGCCGCTTGATGCGCGGCTCGTGCGACACGGGCGGGAAGGGATACGGCGCCGAGGCGGGTGGATCGGTCGGATCCTCCCCGCGAGCACCATGCACCTGATAGAGGTGCTCGGCCTGCGTGTAGTACGGCTCGAGCGTGGCGTAGTCGATCGGCCAGGCGGGAGAGACGCCGCCGTGGTGCTTGAGCTCGCCGAAGTCACGCTCGCGCAGCCGATACAGCGCGGCTCCGTAGAACTTCGTCGCACCGCCCACGAAGTAGTGGACCTGGGGCTGGAAGGCCTTGCCGTCCCCGTCGTACCACTGGTCGGTCGAGACGTAGCGGTTGTCGACGAACACGGCTTCGGCGTCCCAGTTCTCGACCTCGCGCGGCAGCCAGTCGCCACGCTCCAGGATCAGCACTCGCTTGCCGGACGGTGCGAGCCGATGCGCCAGGGTGCCGCCACCCGCGCCCGAGCCCACAATGATGACGTCGTAGTGGTCGGCCATGACGCTCCCTCAGGACGTGCTGTCGTCGGGTGGACTCGGGCCGCCTGGCGGGACCGAGATGTGGGGGCGGTCGTCGGGACGGTCGCCCCAGGCGATTCGCTTCGGCGCGGACGCGGCTTCGACGGTCGCACTGTGGTCGCGGTCGAAGTAGTCCCAGGCCCAGTTCAGGAACGCGTCGGTCTTGCTGTGGGCGCCGCTCAGCAGCATCGCGTGGACGCCGAGCCAGGCCGCGAACGCCACCGGGCCGTCGACCTGGTGCCGTCGCCGGCCGACCTCGGCGACGGCGGCGTTGCGGCCGATCATCGCCATGATGCCCTTGTCCTTGTAGCGGAAAGGCCGGCGTTCTTCGTCGTGCATGTCCCGCAGGATGTTCTCCGCGGCCCACCGTCCGGACTGCTGGGCCACCGACCCCAGCTGAGGCAGCGTTTCGCCGTCGGCGCCCGGGACGTTGGCGACGTCGCCGACCGCGTAGACGCCCGGATAGCCGTCAACGGTCAGGTCGGGCTGCACGTCGATGCGTCCGCCGCGACCCAGAGTGGGGCCGGCGTCTTGGGCCACCTCGCCGCCGGACTCCCCGCCGCCCCACACGACCGTCTGGGTCTCGATGACCTCGCCGTCGTCGAACTCGACCCGGTCGGCATGGACGGCCGTGACGCCGCGGCCGAGCCGGACATCGGCACCGGCGGCCGTGAGCTTGGCGGTGGCATAGCCGTGAGCCTTGTCGGAGAACCCACCGAGCAGCCGGTCCCCACGGTCGACAATGGTGACCTGGCCGTGCCGCTCGACGTGACCGGACTTGCTGAGAGCTCGCATCAGCTCGACCAGCGCCCCGGTGGTCTCGACCCCGGTCGGACCGCCTCCGACCACGACCACGTCGAGCGAGCCGCCCGCGGCGTCCGGCGAACTCGCCGCCTCCGCGATCAGCCGCTGGAGATGGCGGCGGAGCCGTTCGGCGTCGGCGACCGAGTAGAGCGGGAACGCGTGCTCGTCCGCGCCCGGGACCCCGAAGAAGTTCGGCTGGGCACCGGCCGCCATCACGAGGTGGGAACCGGTCAGGGTTCTCCCGTCGGCCAGCTTCAGCGTGCGCTTCTTCAGGTCGACGCTGGCGACCTCGGCGGTCACCACCTCCACCGTGGGGAAGCGTTCGAAGATCACCCGGTGCGGACGGGCGATGTCCTCGGCGGGCAACTGCGAGGTCGCCACCTGATACAGCAGCGGCTGGAACTGGTGATAGTCGTTGCGATCGACCAGCGTCACGGATACACCCTCGTCACCGAGCTTGAGAGCACAGGCGACGCCGGCCAGCCCACCGCCGAGTACGAGAACGTTGTCCGCCACGGGTGTCTCCCTTCGCGTTCAGGTGTCCGCGACGTTCACAGCGCCAGCTCCTTGCGGAGGTCGGCGATGATGATGCGCCCGGCGGCCTGGATCAGCGCCAGGTGTGAGAAGGCCTGCGGGAAGTTCCCGAGGTGCCGGGCCCGATCGACCTCGAACTCCTCGGCGTACAGCCCGAGCGGCGACGCGATCCGCAGCAAGCGCTCCATCAGACTGGTCGCCTCGTCGATCTCGCCCACGATGGCGAGCGCCGAGACGAGCCAGTACGAGCAGATCAGGAACGTGCCCTCCTTGCCGGACAGCCCGTCGTCGGTCTCGTCGGTGCGGTAGCGCAGCACGTAGCCGTTCTCAGTGAGATCTTCCGAGATCGCCTTGACGGTGTTGCGCGCCCGATCGTCGTCGCCGGGAAGGAGTCCGAAGAGCAGAGCGAGCAGGGTGGAGGCGTCGAGGGCGTCGGTGTCGTAGTGCTGACGAAGGACGCCGCGGTCGCTCACGCCGTTGGCGAGGATGTCGGCCCGAATCTCCTCGGCGGTCGCCCCCCACTCGGCCTGGAGCTTCGAATCGTCGCGGATGGCCGCGAGCTTCGACGCTCGGTCGAGCGCGACCCAGCACATCAATTTCGACGACACGTAGTGCTGTGGCTTGCCGCGGGCCTCCCAGATGCCCTGGTCGGGATCCCGCCAGGCCGCCGTCGCGCAGGCGGCCTGCGACTTCACCAGCGGCCAGAGCCGCCGCGGCAGCCGCTGGCTGCGCCGGGTGTGCAGGAGTAGCGAGTCGAGGACGGCTCCGTAGACGTCGTTCTGTCGCTGGTCGAAGGCGCCGTTGCCGATCCGTACCGGGTGAGCGCCCTCATAGCCCGACAGATCCTCGCGGATCGACTCGGTCAGGTCGCGGCGGCCGTCGATGCCGTACATGATCTGCAGGCCACCGTCCGAGTTCGGCTCGAGATCGCCGACGAACTGCATGAACTCGTCGGCCTCCCAATCGAGGTTCAAGTAGTGGAGGGCCTGGAGCGTGAAGGTGGTGTCCCGGATCCAGGTGTAGCGGTAGTCCCAGTTGCGCTCACCACCGGGCGTCTCCGGCAGCGACGTCGTCAGGGCCGCCACGGTCGCACCCGTCGGCATGTAGGTCAGGCCCTTGATCGTGAGCGCGGACCGCTCCAGCGGGTGCCGCAGCGGGTGGTCCGGGATGCGGGCCCGGGCCAGCCAGTTGCGCCAGAACTGGATGGTGGCATCGATCCTCGCGGTCGCGTCCGCGGCGTCCGAGGGAGTGGCCAGGCCCTCGGCCCAGGAGAACGCGCAGAAGGTCTTCTCGCCCTCCTTCAGGATGTGGCGAGCGCGGGCCGCACCGCCCTCGATACCGATCAGCATGTCGGTGCTGAGGCGCAACGTCTGATCCGCCCCGGTGGCGTCCGCGGCGTGGCCGTCCCCCTCGGCCATCGACCAATCGGCCGTCACCCGGCCGTAGTCGAACACCGGCTCGCAGACCAACTCGACCTCGACCGATCCGTCCAGGCACTCGACGGTGCGCACCAGCATGTGGTCGGCGTCGTCGTCGGCCGGCGGCCTGGTGTGCGGTGTGACCGTGTCATGACCCCGGCGCGGACCCATCGCCAGTGCGTCGTGGACCCGGATCCAGCCGCTCGGCGTGTGCCAGGTCGTGATGAGCACGTTCGTCCCGGGTACGTAGTAGCGCGCCGTCGGGACATTGATGCCGTACGGCCCGAAGCGGAACGATCCGGCCCCTCGATCCAGCAGGTTTCCGAACACACTCGGCGCGTCGAAGGCCGGCGTACACAGCCAGTCGACCGAACCGTCCGGCGCGACCAGCGCTCCGGTGTGGCAGTCGGACAGGAACGCGTAATCGGCGATCGGGGGGAACGGCGATCTCGTGATGCTCATCGTCCCGGACTCCTTCCGAGCCTTCGCGAGTCCGATCGGGCCCTACTCGCCCACCATCGCCAGATCGGTCTCGCGCACACATCACCCGACCAAGGTGATGTGGCCGCCGACGACGTCAACCGGGCAGGCGATCCGATGTTCGGTCGTCGGCGTCGTCGACACCTTCCTCCGGCAGCAGCTCGCGCTGGTGGAGCAGAAAGAGCAGCACGAAGCCGGGCAGGACGATGACAACGGCGAGCACGACGGCCGCCAGAACCGCCTGTAAGGTGCCGGTCGGAGCCGCCGCGTCCGCGACCTTCAGGCTCTCCGGCAACAGGTATGGCCACTGCGCCGCCCCCCAGGAGGCGACCAGACTCGCCACGGCGAGCATCGCGAGCAGCCGGGCGCCCCGCGCGGCCCCGCGGACCAGCAGGAGCAGCGCGCCGACGCCGCAGACGACAGTGGCGATCACGAGGGGCAACCCGCGCGACTTCAGGCCGTCGAAGACGTACGACGCCTCGTCGTTCAGCACCAGCAGGCCGACGGCGGCGACGGCGGCGACGATCACGGCGGCGATCGCAGCTCGCCGGCGGAAGTACTCCACCATGTCCGGGACACCCTGATGTCGGGCGTCCCAGACCAGATAGACCGCCGACAGGTACGCGATGACCGCGATCGCCAGGACACCGCTGACGATCGAGGTCGGGTTGATCCAGCTATCGACCGGATCGCCGGCCTCGCCGCCGGCCGGAACCTCTCCGGAGGCGATGCCACCGACGATCGCCCCCATGCAATACGGCACCAGCACCGAGGACGTGGCGAAGGCCGCGCCGAACATCCGGCGATAGCGAAGCGAGACGACCACCTTCCGGAACGCGAAGCTCGCGCCACGAAGCACGATGCCCAAGGCGGCGATGGCCAGCGGGACGTACAGCGTCAGGGTGATCGAGGCATAGGCCTCCGGGAACGACGTCCACAACACGACGAAGATGAAGATCAGCCAGACGTGGTTGGCCTCCCACACCGGTCCGATCGCGTGCTCGATGACCTGGCGCGGCCGGCTCCCGCCCTCCGGGCCGCCCGCGACGAGATCCCAGAAACCGGCGCCGTAGTCGGCTCCGCCGAACACCGCATAGGCGATCACAGCGAGCATGAGGACGACGGCGATCGTGGTGCTCACCGAACCGGCTCCTCCTCTTCCGCTTCCTCGTCCGCGGCTGCCGAGTCCCCACGTGACGCAGATGGCCCGTACGGGGTGTCGTGGTCGGTGAAGCCGCCGGCCCGGCGGAACCGCTTGCTCATCCCACGCAGGACCAGGATGGTCGTGATGCCGAGGGCCGTGTAAAGGATCGCGACGGCGACGGTCATGACCCAGATGCCGGAGTTCGCGGTCGCCGCGTCCTCGACCTTCATGTGGTGGTAGACGATCCACGGCTGGCGTCCGACCTCGGCCACCACCCAGCCCGCCTCCATGGTGATGATCGCGAGGACGCCGGAGCAGGCCGCGGCCCGCAGGAACCACTTGCTCTGCGGCATCCGGCGCCGGAAGATCCAGCTGACGGCGTACCACACCGAAAGCAGGAAGAGCAGCGTTCCGAGGCCGATCATGACGTCCCAGGCCAGGTGGACGATGTTCACCTGCCGAGTCGTCGGCCGTTCGTCCGCCGGGACCGTGTCCAGGCCCTGCACGGTGGTCGACGTGCCCGTGCTCGGGTCGGACAGCCACGACGCCAGGCCGGGGATCTTGACGCCACCGCTCACGGTGCCGTCGTCGTTGAGATGACCGAGGAGCGTCTCCGGAACGTCACTCTTCGTCTCCGGCACCATCTCGATCGCGGCGAACTTGGTCGGCTGATTGTTGAAGACCCAGCGCGCCAGGGAGTCCCCGACACCCATCTGGATCGGTGTCGCGACCGCCGCCACGCTGAAGGCGATGACGAAGCCGAGCCGGTGATACCGGTCGCGCCGCCCCCGCAGCATGCCCGTCGCGTACACCGACGCCACCAGGAATCCGCCGACGACGTACGCGGCGAGGATCATGTGGGCGGCTTGCAACGGCATCGCGTCGTTGAAGATCACTCCGAGTGGGTCGACGTCGACGACTTCGCCGTTCGAGTTGAGCGTGAAGCCCGACGGCGTATTCATCCAGGCGTTCGCCGCGACCACCGACGCGCTCCCGAAGACTCCGGCGATGACGATGGGGACGCCGGTCCAGAAGTGCGTCCACGGCTTCAGCCGCCGCCAGCCGAAGATGTAGATGGCGACGAAGATCGCCTCGGTGAAGAAGAACAGTCCCTCGAACGCGAACGGCACGCCGAAGGCCTCGCCCCACTTCCCCATGAACCGCGGCCACAGCAGTCCGAACTCGAAGCTCAGCACGGTCCCGGTGACGGCGCCGACGGCGAAGGTCACCGCCATGTACTTCGACCACCGCTGGGCCAGCAACAGTGCGTCCCCGTCGTCGTGCCGGATCGCCCGATAGTTCGCGATCAGGGTCATCAAGGCCCAGGACACGCCGAGCGGCACCAGGATGATGTGGCAGGCGAGGGTGAACGCCATCTGCGACCGAGCCCACGGCACCGGATCGACGTCGGCTACCGCGACCAGCGTGCTGAGTGTCGCGGACACGCGCTATCCCCGTCCCACGTCGGGCATCAGATCTCCCCTGGACTCGCCGCGATCGTCATCGACTCCGCCGGATCCCCGAGTCCGACGACTCTCAAACGAGCGTCACCCGCGAAACCGCCGGACAGCATCGCCCGGACCGGGTGACCTTGCGCGCTCCCCCTAGTGGGTGACCTGGACGAGCTTGAACTCCTCGTGGTGACCGGCGACGACGCGTTCCGCCACCTCACCGACCCCGGGGGCGTAGTACTTCTGCTCGGTCTGCGGCTCGTACGGACTGCGTTCGCTCGTGACGAGAAGATGCGTGAAGCTGCCGTACGGCACGGTTGCGCTCCCGTCCAGACGCAGCACCCGGGCCTGGTCGAGCGCCTCGCCGGGCGGGTAGTACTCCTGCCGATAGGCGTCTCCGGGCTGCGGGTCGGCCGGCATGATGATGCCGGGTTTCGCACCGTTGACACCGGTCTGCCAGGAGTCGCTCGCCCTGGTCATGTGCCCGTGTTCGCGCTCGAGCGAGTTCTCGCCCATGTACCAGACGTTGCCCTGCCGGTCCTGCGCGTACCAGTCGAAGGTCAGCTCGACAGCGCGGCCGTGCTCGGAGACGGTGTCCCGCACGACGGTGCAGGCGATGCCGGCGATCTGCTTGGTCCGATGGAGCACGAGCTCGTCGTCGGCCTGCGGTGTGGTGCCTTCGACGCCGACGAAGTGGTAGTGCGTTCCCGGCGGCAACGGCCAGTAGCGGTTGTCCACTGTGGCGACGAAGTCGACCGGGTCGATCGCGGGCGCATAGTGGCCATGCAGCGGAGCCAGCGACGAGGCCGACTCCGGCGTCGAGCCGGTTGGCTGGGACGGCTGCGACTGGCTTCCTGACGACCCGCATCCGTTCGCCGCGAGGCCCAGCACCGCGGCGGCAGCCAGGCCGACCACCACCGGCCGCCTGGTCGCCAGCCTCCGGTCTCTGCGGCCCTTCCCATGCTGTGGTTCCGTCATGACGATCACCTCATCGACGGCGTCGGCGCGCTGTCGACGTCCCTCGTACGGTAGGTCGGCCGACCTGAATCCTGGATGAAAGAAAGCGCCCTCGGTCCGGCTGCCCTAGCCGTCCTGGCGGGACTCGAGATCCGCGACCAGCCCCGCCGTGAGCGGCACCGGGACGTCATGGAGCGCGGCCGTGCGCAACACGGCGCCGCCGATCGCGTCGAGCTCCAGCGGCCGGCCTGCCTCGGCGTCGCGCTGCATGGACGACTTCATGCCGGCCGGCACCGAGTCGAACAGCTCCAGAACCGGCCCCGCGTCCACGTCCGCGCCGGCGGCTCGCGCCACCGCGATGATCTCGTCGATCACGGCGAGCATCAGGTCGCGCCGATCAGTACGGATGTCACCGGCCGGCGCTTCGTAGCGGGTCGTGAGCAGCGCCAAGGCCGCGAGGAAGGCGAGCTTGTCCCACATCATCGTCGGCTCGTCGTCGCGCACCGCCACCTGGAGCCCAGCCCCATCGAGGCGGGCGGCGAGCTCGTCGACGCGGTCACGGGGCGCGGTACGGCTGGCGAGCTGCACCGACGCGAACGGCGTGGTGTGCTCGATCCGGCCCGGTGCCACCCGCGTCGACTCGACCCGCATCGCACCGGCCACGACCTGGTCGGCCGGGTAGCGGTCGCGCAGCAGCTCCAGGTGCTCGACCCCGTTGAGCAGCGGGAGGACCAGGCCGGCACCGAGCGCCTCGGACGGCACCCGGCCCAGTGCCGGTTCGAGCGCCGTCGCCTTGACGGTGATCAGAAGGGCGTCGACCGGTCCGCGCAGCTCGGTGTCCGCGTCGACCCGCACCTCGAACTCGCCGTACTCACCGCTGCGCACCGAGATCCCGCCGTCGCGGAGGGCGGCGGCGGTGCCGGAGCTTGCCAGGCAGGTCACCCGATGGCCGTCCCGGGCCAGCAGCCCGCCCACGAGGCCGCCCACTCCGCCCGGACCGAGAACAGCGATGGTCCATGGGGTCGTCGCGCTCATCTGACCTCCAAGGAAGGATCCGCCGAACTCTAACTCGCGTCTGGGGACGCCGTCGGCGCGCCTGCTGACTTCGCGCTGGCCGCGAGCACGGCCTTGACGAGATCCTGCAGGGTCGGAATGGCGTTCTCCCCCTCGGCCGCTTCGAGCTCCTTGCCGTCCACCAGGATCGTCGGCGTCTGCACGACGTTGTTCTGCGACGCCGCATCCGTCGCATCACTGACCGTGCCGCTGAAATCCTGGTTGTCGATGCACGACTGGACGTCGTCCGCGCCGGCCTGCTCCGCCATCTGGTTCAGCGTCGAGTCGTCGAGCCCGGCCGATCCCTCCGACGGCTGGTTGGCGTAGAGGATGTCGTGGAACTTGTGGAAGGCCGCGGCCCCGGCGCTGTTGTAAACACAGATCGCGGCGTTGGCCGCCCTCGACGAGTAGTCGGTCGTGGACGCGTCGTCGAGGAACGCGATCGGGCGATACTCCACGCTGATGACGCCCCGCTTGACCTGGTCCTGGACGTAGGTCCCGACCTGGTCCTCGAACGCCTTGCAGGCCGGGCAGATGAAGTCCTCGTAGAACACGACGTGCACCGGTTCCACGCCCGCCACGGTGTCGGTGCTGCCGATGCTGTCAGCGGAGTAGACGATGCCGAAGTCGCTGGTCATGCTGTGCGGTGCCTCGCCACCGCCGCCCCCCTGGGAGGCGAAGACGAGCGCACCGGCACCAACGATGATCACCACGATGGCGGCCACGATCGCCCCGACGGTCAGGCGGGTCCGCCGCGACTCGGCCCGCTCCCGCTCCCGGCGCATCTGCTCGCCGCGCGACCTGCGCTCGTCGCGCTTCTTCCGATTACTCACGCGTCCTCCTCGCGACGCTCGTCGACCACGTGAAATCTCGCGGCGTTGAATGGTTCGCTCGCAAGCTCGCTCACGTCCTCCAGGTAGTGGGTCGCCGGTCGGGGTAGAGGAGTCCGTCCACGGACAGTTGGCTGGTCGGACGCCAGGCGAGCAGCAGGGCCAGGACGAGCAGACCGACGTCGCGAGCGATATCCCACCGGTATCCGGCGGTCACATCACTGCCCACGGCAGCGCCACCGCCGCCGAAGCAGCCGCACTCGATCTGCAGCCCACGGGCCCAGGCCGCCGCGATGCCGACGATGAACGCCGCCAGCAGCACGGCGGTCGCGATCGCGACGAGGCGCTGGGCGAGTCCGATGACCAGCAGGACCCCGAGACAGATCTCCAGCAGGGGCAGGGAGTAGCCGACGGCACGTTCGAGCGGGTCCGGCACGAGTTGGTAGGCGCGGACCGCGCGTACGCTCGCCTCCGGATCGCCGATCTTGGCGGCACCGGCGGCCAGCCAGACCCCGCCCAAGACCAGTCGGGCGACGACCGCCACCCACGGCCACACCGTGTCCGCGCGCGACCGCCACGAGACGTCGACAGCCACAGCAGTTACTCCTTGCACCAATAAGCGACATCCACCCCGCCACCCATGGTGCCAGGCCGCGGATAGAGTTCGATCACACAGGAGGAGCGAGGATTGGCGCACGGGCATCGACGACAGGTCAGGACGTCCACGGTCGCCGTCCGGGCCGTCGTCGTCTGGGGCATCGTCGGGCTCGCCGTCAGCTTCGGCCTGCTGGTGAGATTCGGCGTCCCGTGGCCCAAGGCGCTGCTCGGTACGGTCGGTCTGCTGGTCATCCTCCTGATCGCGTACGCGCTGGAGCTCTCCGGCGTGATGCGGCCGCAGCCCCACGACGAGCCGGGCCGACCGGAGCGGCCACCGCCCGATGCTGGAGGCCCTCCGACAGAGCCGCCCGTGCTCTAGGCTCCTCGGCGGGTTAGGGTGCCTGGCGTGAACGACCGGTTGGTGTGGATCGATTGCGAGATGACCGGACTCGACATCGGCGCCGACGCGTTGATCGAGGTGGCGGCCCTGGTCACCGACTTCGATCTCAACGTCCTCGGTGACGGAGTCGAGGTCGTGGTCAAGCCACCGCAGCATGCCCTCGACCAGATGGGCGAGATGGTCCGGGGCATGCACGTGGCGTCCGGACTCATCGACGAGCTGTCCGACGGCATCTCGCTGGGCGAGGCCCAGGAGCGGGTGCTCGACTACGTCCGGACCCACGTTCCCGAGGCCGGCCGGGCTCCCCTCGCCGGCAACACCGTCGGCACCGACCGGATGTTCCTCGCCCGCGACATGCCCGAGCTCGAGGCTTACCTGCACTACAGGATCGTCGACGTGTCGTCGATCAAGGAGCTCGCCAGACGGTGGTATCCGCGGGTCTACTTCGCCTCCCCCACCAAGACCGGCAACCATCGGGCGCTCGCCGACATCCGCGAGAGCATCGAGGAGCTGCGCTACTACCGAGCGGCCGTCTTCGTGCCGCAGCCCGGACCGGACTCCGAGTCGGCCCGAGCGCTGGCCGAGGAGTACGGCGGTGCGCTGAGCCCGACGGAGTCGGCGCCACCTGAGTCGGCACCGCCCGAGTCGGCGCCACCTGAGTCGGCACCGCCCGAATCGGCACCGCCCGAGTCGAGGTCGTAGCCCGCTCGCCGATTCCACTCGGCCGGGCCTGGCCCGCTACACTTGCGCAGGCCGCGTGACCCCGTCCGGCACGGCACATTCCCGAGATGGCAACGCGGCTCATGGTGGGTGTAGCTCAGCTGGTAGAGCACCTGGTTGTGGTCCAGGAAGTCGCGGGTTCAAGTCCCGTCACTCACCCCATGCCGACGCTTCGGTCGGCCGGCCGGCCCGCCCGAGCCGTATCAGACGACTCCGCCGAGACCTCCTGATCTCGTCGACGGTGCTTCGATGCCGTCGCCGCACGGTCCAATGCCTGTTGCGCGCGCCGTTCGAACGTCGAGCGGTTCGGGAGCCCCGTCAGCGAGTCGTACTCGTTGCCGAGAATGGCGACGGCTTTGCGGCTCACCCGAACGGATTGCATCCCTACTGTTTTAGCGCA
>JALDXR010000043.1:0-13196 GCA_032154865.1 Nocardioidaceae bacterium | reverse complement strand
GAGCCCTCGTTGGTGACCGTGAACGTGCGATTGGCGGTGCCGTTCATCGGGATCGTCGCTTCCAGACTCTCCTGATCGACCGTCAGCAGACCCGCACCGAGCTCGAAGTCGGCCTGGGTGGCCGCGTCGGCTGCGATGTCGACATCGGCGCTCTCCGAGACGTACTGGTTGGCCGATGCCGTGAGCGACTGCGCGCCGGTCGCGGTCGACACCATCCAGTAGAACCCGTCGCCGAGACCCGGGTCGTCCGGGGTCGCCATCGTCGTCGCGCTCTGGTCGGAGCCGTCGGCGGTCACGGTCGCACCGGTGATACCCGCGTCGTTGTTCGCGTCACTCACGCTGCCGACGACGAGTCCCGCGTTGACCGGCTCACAGGTGACCGTGCTGCCGATGAGGACCTCGTCGACCTCCCACCACCACTCGAACGTCGCGTTGTAGTAGTGGAACCGGACCTGGACATCGTCCTGACCCGCGGCCTGCGGGATCGGAATGGTGGTGAGCTGGGTACGGAAGTCGGCCTGCTGCCGCTTCACGTTCTGCCAGGTCGCACCACCGTCGACGCTGAGATCCACGTCGGCGATGTCGGCCAGCTGGTTGTGGTCCTGCTGGAACCGGATCACCGGCGCACTGACGTCGGTGAGGTCGACCACCGGGCTCACCAGCGAGCTGTCCTGCCGGCCGCTCGGACCGTACTCGTCGCTGTCGATGACGGCGAAGCCACCATCGCCACCGCTGAGGTTGCCGCGACCACCCGGGTCGTCGAACGTCCACACCTGGCCGTTGCCGATGTTGTCGACGATGGACCATCCGTCCGGCGTCGACTCGGTGTCGAACGTCTCGAACACACCGTCCGAGGCGAAGTCGTATCCGGGCGCGACGCAGGTGTCGGCGTCGATGTCGAGGCTGACGTCATGGGTGACGTTGCTCGACCCGACCTCGACGTTCTCGATAGCCGCCACGTATCCGGGGTACTGCGGGGTGAAGGTGAACTGGTAGGTGTCCCCGGACGGCAGCGGGATGCTGTAGCTGCCGTCGGCCGGGTCGGTGTACCACACGCCAGGCACGCCGGCGACCGTGATCCGCGTGTACAGCGGCCACCCGTGGCCACCACCGTCGGTCACCACGCCGCTGACGTCGACCTGAGGCGCCGCCTGGAGGGCGAAGTTCTGGGTCGTGGTCTGGTCGGTGGTGATCGTCACCGTCGCCGTGCCGTCGACGTAGCCGAAGGCACCGGCGGTGACCTGGTACTCGCCGGTCGGCAACAGCACGGAGTACGAGCCGTTCGCTCCGGTCGTGATCTCGCGGTTGACCGCACCGGTGATGGTGAGGTCGGCGCCCGCGATGGGGTCACCGGTCGCCGCATCGGTCACGGTGCCGGCCAGGGTGCCGGTGTCGCCGATCGGCGCCGCGTTCAGCAGCGCCAGGGCGTCCAGCTGGCCCTCACCGAAGACGTTGTTGTCGTCGTCGGTGCCGCCGCACTGGCTGGCCGGGTGATCGGTCGCCGTGTCGTTCAGCAGCGCCCGCGTGGGGTCGACCTGCCCGAACAGCGCGGGGGCCGCCGACCAGAGCAACGCCACCGAGCCGGCGACGTGGGGCGCCGCCATCGAGGTGCCGTTGAAGGCCTGGTAGCCATTGCCCGGGACGGAGGACCGGACGTTGACACCGGGCGCCGCGATGTTCGGCTTGATCTCGCCGTCCTGACCGGCGCCGCGGCTGGAGAACGAGGCGATGTTGTTGTTGATGTCGTACGCGCCGACGGAGTAGTTGATGATCCGGCTACCTGGCGAGCCACTGGTGTTGCAGTTCGGGCCGAGGTTGCCGTTCGAGAAGACTCCGAAGATGCCGGAGGCCGCCCAGTTGGCGCTGATGTCCTCCATGAACGGTGCGTTGGACGGCACCTGCGTGCCCCACGAGTTGTTGACGATGTTCGGGCGCTTGCTGGCGTCCGGGTTCTGGCCGTTGAGGTCGGTCGGCAGCAGCATCCACTGACCCGAGGCGATCAGAGCAGCATCGCTCGGGCAGCAGCCGTTGGCCGCGATCCACTTGGCGTTGGGAGCGACGCCGATCTGGTTGCCGGCGGCGTCGTCGCCCACCATCGTCCCCATCGTGTGGGTGCCATGACCGTTGGTGTCACAAGGCGCAGCGGGACAGGTTCCGGCGGCGTTGAACCAGTTGTAGTTGTGGTTGAACGTGCCGTCGCCGTTGTTGCCGCGGTACTTGCCGACCAGGGCCGGGTGGTCGAACTGGACGCCGGTGTCGATGCTCGCGACGACGACGCCTTCGCCCCTGACGCCGAACTGGTTCCACACGTCGTCGGCGTTGATGTTGGCGAGACCCCACTCGACCGCGTCGATCTGGCGGACTTCCTTGCCCTCGACCGGCTCGGGCTCCTTGATCTGGAACGACGGCCACAGCGACTCGACCTCGGCGTGGCTGGCCATCTGCTGGGCCAGGTCGAGCGATCCCTTGTCCACCTTGATCGCGTTGGTCGCCCAGAACGCCTGGTAGTCGACGTCGGCGCGGTCGAGTTCGCTCTTCACCGACGCCTGGCTGGTGTTGGCGGTCTGCTGCAGAGCGTGCGCGACTGCCTCGCCGCGCTCGTTCCAGTCCTTGATCGACCTGGCCTCGGAGAGATCGGCCTTGGCTCCGAACCGGATCCAGAAGCCCGCCTCCTCATCCTTCTGGAGCTGGTTGAGAAGCTGTGGTCGGATCTTGTCGTCCGACGCCGCGGGCCCCTGCGGCGATGACGATGCGGTTGACGCTGTGGCGGCCATCGTGCCCGCCGCGAGGGTAATCGCGGCGATGCCCGACAGGACCGCCCGTAAGGGGCGCCATCGGCGCCGGTGATTTGTCACAGCCGTCCTCCCTTGGCTGCGTCAGGGTGGATCTCACCCGACGATGCCGAGGACGTTAGGGAGTAAGACGGTGCGTAACGGGCGCAGAAATCGTGCAGTTGACGGGCAGATTTGCCTATATGACGGCTAAACCGCTCAGTGGTCTAATACGCCCGACTGAGGTGGTCGTGATGGTCTAACCGTTGCGGTTCGAAAGCGGGTCGTCGTCACCATGGCGGCAGTCAATCCACGGCAGGTTTCGCGGGCGCGAGCCGGCGGCGTCGCGAGGGTGACCGATCGGAGAACGCTCGGCCGCGACACCCCGTGTCCGAGCGGCTCCAAGGTGCACAAAATGGATGGCGGCGAAGAGGCCGCGATCCATAGCCTGGTTCGGTTATGAAGTCGCTTCCACTCACCGACCCAGGTACGCCGGACACCCGCTCGTCCGGGCGCTACCTGCTGTTCGTCATGCGCGCGCAGGGGTGGGTGCTCGTCATCGCGATCCTCTCCGGGATCGTGTGGATGGTCGCGCAGGCGTTGATGCCCGCGATCATCGGCCAGGCGATCGACGACGGCGTGTCCAACGGCGACACCAGCCAGCTGGTGTTCTGGTCCGGGATGCTGCTGCTCGCGGGCGTGATCCAAGCGGCCGCGGGGATCATCCGGCACCGCTACTCGGTGACGATGTGGCTCGACGCGGCGTACCGCACGGTGCAGTTGGTCAGCCGCAAGGCGGCCGAGCTCGGGGCCACCTTGCCGAAGCGGGTGGCGACCGGCGAGGTCGTCAGTGTCGGCGCCAACGACATCGCCCACGTCGGCAACAGCGTCGACGTGCTCGGCCGTGCGGCCGGCTCGGTCGTCGCCTTCCTCGTCGTCGCGGCCATCCTGCTCGAGGCGTCGACGACGCTCGGCCTGGTCGTCCTGATCGGCCTGCCGGTGCTGCTGATCGCGATCGGGCCATTACTCAAACCCCTTCAGACCCGCAATCTCGAAGCAAGGGAACTGCAGGGCGAGCTCAATAAGATCGCCAGCGACATCGTCGCCGGGCTGCGGGTGCTGCGCGGCATCGGCGGCGAGGACGTCTTCCACCGCCGCTACGTCCGGGAGTCGCAGCGAGTCCGCGACGCGGGTGTTCGCGTCGCCCGGCTGCAGTCGATCCTGGACGCCCTGCAGATCCTGTTGCCGGGCATCTTCGTGGTGCTTGTCGTCTGGCTCGGCGCCCGGTTCGCGATGGAGGGCGAGATCTCCCCCGGTGAGCTGGTGGCGTTCTACGGCTACGCCGTGTTCCTCGTCATGCCGCTTCGGACGGCGACCGAGTTCGTCAACAAGATGATCCGGGCGCGCGTCGGCGCATCCCGCGTCGTGGCGGTGCTGAACCTGCAGCGCGAGATCGACGAGCCGGCGCACTCCGCTCCCGAGCCCGTGGGCAACACGCTGACCGACGTCGAGAGTGGATTCGTCGCCGAGGAGGGCCGGCTGACCGCGCTCGTGTCGGACGACCCGTCCGAGACGGCCCGGATCGCCGATCGGCTGGGCCGGTTCGCTCCCGGCCGCGCGACGCTCGGTGGCGTGCCGCTCGAGGAGCTCAGTACCGACGTGATCCGGCGGCGGATCCTGGTGTCCGACACCGCGAGCACTCTGTTCTCTGGGACGCTTCGGACCGAGCTCACCATCGGTGATCACGACGGTGAGGCCATCGACGCCGACGACGAGGACCGGGTTGATGAGCCGGCGATGGCCCAGGCGATCGACGCGGCGTCGGCCGAGGACGTCCTCGTCGCGCTGCCCGACGGACTGCGCTCGCGGGTCGAGGAGCGCGGCCGCACCTTCTCCGGTGGCCAACGGCAGCGGATGGTGCTGGCCCGGGCGCTGCTCGCCGACCCGGACGTGCTGATCCTCGTTGAGCCGACGTCGGCGGTCGACGCCCATACCGAGGCTCGCATCGCCGAGCGGCTCCACGACGTACGCGCCGGGCGTACGACCGTGGTCGTCACGGCCAGCCCACTCGTGCTGGACCGGGCCGACCAGGTCGCGTTCGTCGCGGACGGCGAGGTCGCCGCCGTCGGAACCCATCGCGAGCTGTTGGCCGCCGTCCCGGCCTACCGCCGCACCGTCACCAGAGGAGAGGAGGGCGAGTAACCGTGAACGAGCTTGCGAGTGAACGAATCCAACACCGCGGAGATTCTCCCTCCGGACCGACGAGCGCTAGTGAGGAGGCATCGTGAGGGAGATTCTGCCTGTCGCAGGCTCCGCCGACGTGCGTCGCTATGCGCGACGGCTGATGCGTCGCTACCCCCGCGATCTGTGGGGCTCGTTCGCCCTGCACGGTCTCGCGGCCGTCTCCGGGCTGGTGGCGCCACGCCTGATCGGCACCCTCGTCGAGGAGGTCGACCAGGGCACGACGACGGCGCACATCGACACGATCGTGATCGTGGTCGGCGTGTTCCTCCTCGCCCAGACGCTGCTGACCCGATGGGCGCGCTACCAGTCGTTCAAGCTCGGCGAGAAGGTGCTCGCCGACCTCCGCGAGGACTTCGTCGACAACTCGCTGGACCTCCCGGTCGGCACCGTCGAGCGGGCCGGCACCGGCGACCTGCTCACGCGGACCTCGCGCGACGTCGAGGCGCTGGGCTGGTCGGTGCGGTTCGCCGTGCCCGAGACGATCATCGCCGCCGTGACGGCGGTGTTCACGGTCGCGGCGGTGCTGCTGGTCGGCGTCTGGGTGCTGCTCCCGCTGCTGCTGGGTGTGCCCGTGCTGTGGCTCGGCACCCGGTGGTACCTCGCTCGCGCCAAGGCGGGCTACCTGCGTGAGAACGCGTCGTACGCCGAGATCAACGCGACCCTGGCGGAGACGGTCGAGGGCGCCCGTACCGTCGAGGCGCTCCAACTCGGCGAGCGGCGGCGCCGGCGCATGGACGCCGACATCCGCGAGTCGTACGAAGCGGAGCGCTACACGCTCTACCTGCGTACGGTGTGGTTCCCGATCGTCGAGGTCGGTTACCTGATCCCGACGGTGGCGACGCTGTTGTTCGGCGGCTGGCTCTACTCGCAGGGACACACGTCGCTGGGCGCGGTGACCGCCGCCACCCTCTACGTGCAGCAGCTGATCGACCCGGTCGACCGGCTGATCTCGTGGCTCGACGAGTTCCAGGTCGGCGGCGCCTCGCTGGCCCGGCTGCTCGGCGTGGCCCAGGTGCCGGACGACCGCGAGGTGACCGGCCGCCGGCCGGAGCACGACGAGATCAGCGCCGACGACGTGCGGTTCTCGTACCTCGACGGGCGCGACGTCCTGCACGGCGTCGACCTCGAGCTGCGGCCCGGCGAGCGGCTGGCCATGGTCGGTCCGTCCGGTGCCGGCAAGTCGACCCTGGGCCGGCTGCTCGCGGGCATCCACCCGCCGCGCACCGGCAGCGTGACGGTCGGCGACGTCGGCCTGACCGAGCTGCCGCTGGACGACCTGCGGGGGCATGTCGCGCTGGTGACTCAGGAGCATCACGTGTTCGTCGGGACCCTGCGGGACAACCTGGCGCTCGCGACCGACGGCGTCACGACCGACGAGCAACTGCGGGAGGCGCTGGAGGCGGTCGACGCGTGGGAGTGGGTCGCCGACCTGCCAGACGGTCTCGACACCATCGTCGGATCGGGCGGGCACCGGCTCACCGACGCCCAGGCCCAGCAGGTGGCCTTGGCCCGGCTGGTGCTGGCCGACCCGCACACCCTGGTCCTCGACGAGGCGACCTCGCTGATCGACCCGCGGGCGGCCCGGCATCTCGAACGGTCCCTCGGGGCCGTGCTCGAAGGCCGGACCGTGATCGCGATCGCGCACCGGCTGCACACCGCGCACGACGCAGATCGGGTGGCGGTCGTCGAGGACGGCGTGATCAGCGAGATCGGCAGCCACGACGAGCTGGTCGACTCGGACGGCTCGTACGCCGCGCTCTGGGAGTCCTGGCACGGCGGCGGCGTCCGCTACCAAGCCTGAGCCACGGGTTACACACCACGGACGCCCGGCCGCAACAGCGCGGGTTCTAGGCAGGGGTCGATGTCAGCGCGTCCAGCTGGGGCCGGTCGAGGCCGCCGAGGTCGGATTCGGTGACGGCGCCACACTGCAGGGCGCGCAGCGCGAACCCGGCCAGGGCGCGGGCGGTCGCCGGCTCGTCGAGAGTCGCACCGTCCGCGCCCGCGACGTACGCCTGGAGCCGCGACACCGCCGACTCCAGACCGGCCCGGAAGAACGTGTACGTCGCGAGGAACCGGGTCGGCAACTGCGCGGGATGCAGGTCCCAGCCCTGGTAGAAACCGCGTTCGAGCGACCGGCGCACGAGTCGAGTGTGCAACCGCCACGCCGCGTGGACCGAGTCCCCGTCACCCACCGGCAACACGTTGGTCGACCCGTCGGACAGCCGTACTCCGGTCCCCGCGACAGCGAGCTGCATGACGGCCTTGGCGTGGTCGGCGGCCGGATGCTCGAGCGACTGGTACGGCCCGGCGATGCCCAGCGCCGCGCTGTAGTCGTACGTGCCGAAGTGGAGTCCGCACACGCGCCGCCCCTCCCCGGCCGACACGATTCGCGCCACCGTCGCCGCGCCGTCCGGACCCAACACCGCGTCAGGCGTCTCGACCTGGACCTCGAATCGGAGCCGTCCGGCCACCAGGCCATGCCGGTCCTCGAGGCGCGCACAGGCCACCGCCATCGCGTCGACCTGCGCCACGGCGCTGACCTTCGGCAGCGTCACAACGAACCCCGGCGCGAGGCTCGCCTCGGCCGCGCAGAGCACGCCGAGTGCCAGGTCCAGGGACCGAAGGCCACGGTGCCGGGTGGCCGGCTCCATGCTCTTGATCCGGAAGCCGAGGTACGGCGGCGCGACACCGGCGACCGTCGCGGCGACCAGCGTGTGCGCCGATGCGATCGCGTCGTGGTCCTCGATGTCGTCGGGCCGGACGCCGTAACCGTCCTCGAGGTCGACCCGGAGGTCCTCGATCGGCTCGGTGGCGAGCTTGTCGAGCAGTCGGGGCCAGACCGCCTCGACGACGTCGGGTGCCAGGCCCGTCGCACCCGCGAGCGCCAGTGCCGTCGGAGCGTGGGTGTCGATGGCCGCCCGGGCCGCCGCTCCCCATGACGGGACGAGTCGGCCGGACCGCTCGGCGGCGACCCGGTCGGCGGGGACGTAGACCGTATGCACCGGCTGCCGGGTCGACTCGCCACGGCGCGCCGACTCGCCAGGGTACGCCGACTCGCCCGCCTCCCTCGCCTCCCGCCTCGAAGCGGCCTCGGCCAGCATCGCGTCGGCCGGCGCGGCGACCGCGTCGATCGCGGCGAAGTCCTCCGGATCGAGCCGCGCCGACGGACCCATCCGCCTAGGCCTCCAGCTCCGAGACGACCAGGTCGTAGGCGGGCAGGGTCAGGAAGTCGACGTACTCCTCGGACAGCGCCACGTGCTCGAACAGCGCCCGGGCGTCGGCGAGCCGGTTCGCGCCGAACTCCTCGGCCCCCGACTCGGCCCGGATCTCGGCGTACTCCTCGTCGAGGATCTTGCGGACCAGGTCTTCGGTGACGACCTCGCCGGTCGTCGTCTCGGTGCCGTTGCGGATCCACTGCCACAGCTGGCTGCGCGCGATCTCGGCGGTCGCGGCGTCCTCCATGAGGTTGTGGATGCCGACCGCGCCGTTGCCGCCGAGCCACGCCTCGAGGTAGCGCAGACCGACCTCGATGTTGCCGCGCACGCCGTCCAGTGTGACGTCGCCGGGGGTGGCCGCGATGTCGAGCAGGTCCTCGGGCGTCACCGAGACATCGGGCCGGTCCCGGTCGAGCTGGTTGGGCTTGTCGCCGAGCACGCTGTCGAAGACTTCGCGGCACACCGGGACCAGGTCGGGATGGGCGACCCAGGAGCCGTCGAAGCCGTCGCCGGCCTCGCGTTCCTTGTCGGCCCGGACCTTGGCGATGGCCTGCTCGTTGACCTCGGCGTCCCGCCGGCTCGGGATGAACGCGGCCATGCCGCCCATCGCGAAGGCGCCACGCCGATGGCAGGTGGCGACCAGCAACTCGGTGTAGGCCCGCATGAACGGTGCCGTCATGGTGACCGCGTTGCGATCGGGCAGCACGAAGTCCGGACCGGCGTCGCGGAAGTTCTTGATGACGCTGAACAGGTAGTCCCATCGGCCCGCGTTGAGTCCCGAGACGTGGTCGCGCAGCTCGTAGAGGATCTCGTCCATCTCGAACGCGGCGGTGATCGTCTCGATCAGCACCGTGGCGCGAATCGTCCCGTACGGGATGCCGAGCTCCTCCTGGGCGTGGCTGAACACGTCGTTCCAGAGCCGCGCCTCGAGGTAGCTCTCCATCTTGGGCAGGTAGTAGTAGGGCCCCAGATCTCGGTCGATCAGCTCCTGGGCGTTGTGGAAGAAGTGCAGGCCGAAGTCGACGAGCGCACCGACCGAGGGCCGGCCGTCCACCTCGACATGGACCTCGTCCAGATGCCAGCCACGCGGCCGCACGATCGGCACGGCGAGGTCGCCGTCGGAGAGCTCGTAGTGCTTGCCCTCGGGCGAGGTGAACTCGAGTTGGCCGCGATGAGCGTCGTAGAGGCTGACCTGGCCGCCCACGACGTTGCGCCAGTGCGGCGTACTCGCGTCCTCCAGGTCGGCGAGCCACACCTTCGCACCCGAGTTGAGGGCGTTGATCGCCATCTTGGGATCGCACGGCCCGGTGATCTCGACCCGCCGATCGAGCAAGGCCGGCGGTGCCTCGGCAACCGTCCAGTCGCCGTCGGCGATCTCCTGGGTGTCCGGATCGAACTCGATCCGGCCCGCCTCCGCGATCTCGTCCCGGCGGATGCTCCGGGCGGCGAGCAGCTCGTCTCGTCGATCCCCGAACCGGCGCTGGAGGTCGGCGACGAAGGCCAGCGCCTCGGCCGTCAGGATGTGGTCGGCTCCCTCGACCTCGGCGGTGACGCGGACGTCGGACATCGGGCCTCCTCGGGCTTTCAGCGCCCAACCTATTGGCATCGTGGACTGCGCCGCCAAGCGCCCGGCGCGATTGCGTCACGACAGCCCTTCGGACAGCGGCAGGCTCGTCGCCGCGGCGAGCGCACCCAGGACGAAGGCGAGGCCTCGGTAGAGCCGGGTGGTCGCGAACCGGAACAGCCAGATGCCGAACCGGACAGGCCCGGACCAGCCCGGCGACGGTGGCCGCTACCATCAAGCCGACCAGCACATCGGTGTCCGCAGCGTCGCGGATCAGATCCAGCATCGACCTGGCACCGTGCCTCCTCGGCGCGGGTTCGGCGCCAGACTCCCATGTCGCGAACCAACCGGGTATCCGATAGTCGAAACGACGATGTCTTCGGGTTACGCTCTTGTCGTCATTAAGCCGACTGATCTCGCAGGCGTCGCCTAACGCGCCGGGCCGAGGATCGTCCGGTGCCCGAATCGGGGCGGACCAGCAAGGAGCGTCATGGCGAGCGGTGTGGGGCGGGCGGCCGATGTGCCGCGCCGCCGCGGGGGCCGCCACTCCGCGACGCGACGTCCACCGCCGCCCCGCCGAGCCAATCGCGCCCCGTCTCCACCGATGATGCGGCCCGCCCCGCGCGAGACGGCTCCGCGCGATACCGGGTTCGACCACGACGAGGACGGTCACAGCCGGGCCCAGACGCCGATGGGCGCGCTGGGACTCACCACGATCGGCACCCTGATCCCCGGCCTCGGGTTTCTCGCGGCCGGGCGGCGTCGGCTCGGCGCCGTCGTACTCGCGATCGCGTTCGTCCTTCTGGGTGCGCTGGTGTGGCTCGGCCTGACCCAGCGCCGCGAGCTGCTGCACGTCGCGGTCGATCCGAACCAGCTGCGGTTGCTGGGAGCCGGACTCGTCCTGACCGTCATCGCCTGGGTCTCGGTGATCGTCTCTACACATCGGATGGTGCGGCCGCTCGACATGACCGGCCTCCAGCGCTTCCTGAGCTCGGCCTTCGTGGGGCTGCTGTGCCTGGCGGTCGCCGCTCCGTTCGCGATCGCCGCCCGCTACGCGTACATCCAGAGCGACGTGATCAACACCATCTTCGGCGACGAGGTGAGCGCCACGACGCCGAGCGTGGACGACGAGAACCCGTGGGGTGACGACAACCGGGTCAACGTGCTGCTGCTCGGCGGCGACGGCAGCGTGCACCGCGACGGCATCCGCACCGACAGCGTGATGGTCGCCTCGATCGACACCGAGACCGGCAACACCGTTCTGTTCAGCCTGCCGCGCAACCTCGAGAACGTCCCGTTCCCCGAGGGGACCCCGCTGCGCAAGGCGTACCCCGACGGGTTCACCGGCGACGGCTCCGAACTCGAGTGGATGCTCAATGCGATCTATCGCAACGTGCCGGCGCAGAACCCCGGGATCCTCGGCGACTCGGACAACGAGGGCGCCGACGCGCTGAAGCTCGGCGTCAGCGGCGCACTAGGCATCGACGTCGACTACTACGTCCTGGTCAACCTGGAGGGCTTCAAGCAGCTCGTCGACGCGATGGGCGGCGTCACGGTCAACATCAACGAGCCGATCCCGATCGGGGGCAACACCGACCTCGGCATCGAGCCGGAGGACTATCTCGAACCCGGGCCGGACCAGCACCTCGACGGCTACGACGCACTCTGGTACAGCCGTGGCCGCTACGGCCTGGACGACTACAACCGGATTGAACGGCAGCGTTGCATGATGGACGCGATCATCAACGAGGCCAGTCCGACCAACCTGCTCCGGCGCTACGCGAAGATCGCCGATGCCACCAAGGAGATCCTGCGGACCGACATCCCGCAGGACATGCTGAAGCCCTTCGTCGACCTGGCGTTGGAGATCAAGGACGCCAAGATTCGCAGCGTGGTGTTCCGCTACACCTACGACCTCGACTCCAGCGATCGCAACTACTTCAACCCGGCCGATCCCGACTACACCTGGATGCACAACACCGTGGCCAAGGCGATCGACGACGACGGCGGCGAGAAGCACAAGAAGAAGAAGAACAAGGTCGCCGAGGACGCCGAGGACGCCTGCGCCTACAACCCGGTCAACTAGGACGGGTCGCCGGGCCGGACGCCGGCCTCGAGGAGCTCCACAGCTCGCCGGACAGCCGGATGGTCGGCGATCGACTGCTTGACGGCGACGCTGATGTGCCGGACCGGGGTCGGCGAGACGATCGGGATCGCGGTCAACGTCGACGGCAGGTCACCGATCCCGAGTGCCGGGATCACCGTGATGCCGATGCCGGTGACCACGAACGGGATGGCCGTCCGGTAGTCGTGGGTCTCCACAGCGAAGTCCGGTGAGAATCCGGCCTCCGCGCAGGCCGCGAGCAGCACCTGCCGACAGGCGCCGCTGGCGATGTCGTTGTCGATCCAGCGCTCCGCCGCGAGCTCGGCCAACGGGACATCGGTGCGCGACGCGATCGGATGGTCGGTGCGTACGACGGCGAGGTACGGATCGGTGCTGAGCCGGCGGATGGCGTACGCGTCGAACCGACTCGACAAGCGCCCCTCGACGAAGATGTCGAGGTCCGGGGCCGGGGCGTCGGGCCCGTCGTACTCGGTCATCCGCAGGTCGAGGCGCAGCTCCGGGAACTCGGCCTGCAGCCCGCCGACGACGGCCGGGAGCCAGGCCGATCCGGCCGAGCCGAAGTAGCCGATCGACAGGCTGCCCACCCGGCCGGCCCGAAGGTCGCCGACCACGCCCTCGACCCTGGTGAGCGCCTCGAAGAGGTTCTCGGACTCGGCGGCGAGGGTGCGCGCGGCCACGGTCGGCTCGATGCCGCGACCCGCCCGCTCGAGCAGGCGCAGACCGGTCTCGCGCTGCAACGCGGCCAACTGCTGGCTGACCGCGGACGGCGTGTAGCCGAGCGAGGCGGCGGTGGCGCGGATCGACCCGGTCTCGACGACCGCGCGGAGAAGGCGGAGCCGGGGCAGGTCCAGCATGGCCCTATCGTGCAGCACCGGTTAACAGTTATCAAGAAATGATCGCTTGTCGTTTCGAATCAGGCTGGCGACGATGTCCCACGTGACGGCTCGACTCGACGCATCCGAGATCATCCAGCCCACGGCCACCGACAACGCCTCCCGGAAGGCTGCGGTCGCGGCCGGCGGGACCGTGTTCCTGTGGTCCTCGGCGTTCGTGGTCATCCGCGACGCCGGGCATGCCCTGTCCCCCGCACCGCTCGCCCTGATGCGGCTGGCCGTCGCCGCCGTCGCGCTGACGGCCCTCGTGCTCGTCCAGTCCTCCCGGCCCGCCCGACGGCCCCGGACGTGGACCTCGGCCGGGCTGGTCGTCGCGTACGGCGTCGTGTGGCTGGCCGGCTACACCGTCGCCCTCAACGCCGGCGAGCGCCACATCGACGCCGG
>JALDXR010000431.1:0-3858 GCA_032154865.1 Nocardioidaceae bacterium | reverse complement strand
CACGCGCGGGCGATGCTGGCGCACCTGGAGGCGACCGCGGCCGCACAAGGCGCCGACTGGGCCGTCCTCATGACCGGCGCACCGCAGCTCGACGCGGTTTCGCTGTACCGGACCGCCGGCTACGAGGACGTGCCACGGTTCGGGCACTACGCCTGTGCGCCGGACGCCGTCCACCTCGGCAAGCGGCTGATCCCAGGAGCGGCCGGCCGCCCCGGGACACGGCACGAGCGCCCGGCTGCACTGGCGTCCGATCCCGGCCCCGTACGCTGAGATGGTGAGCGACCTCGTGAGCGTGCGCCGCGTGATGGGCACCGAAGTGGAGTACGGGATCTCCGTACAGGGCCAGCCCGGTGCCAACCCGATGCTCGCCTCGACCCAGGTCGTCAATGCCTGGGCCAACGCCGGACGGCAGGCCCGGCGGGCCCGGTGGGACTTCGAGGAGGAGAGCCCACTACGCGACGCCCGCGGCTTCGAGATGACTCGCGACGCGGCCGACCCGACCCAGCTCACCGACGAGGACCTCGGACTCGCCAACGTCATCTTGACCAACGGCGCCCGGCTCTACGTCGACCACGCGCATCCGGAGTACTCCACGCCGGAGTGCACCAACCCGCTCGACGTGGTCCGCTGGGACAAGGCCGGTGAGACGGTGATGCGCCGGGCGTCGGCGCTGGCGTCGCAGATCCCCAACGGGCCGGCGATCGTGCTCTACAAGAACAACGTCGACAACAAGGGCGCGTCCTACGGCGCCCACGAGAACTACCTGATGGATCGGGCGACCCCGTTCGGCGACATCGTCGAGCACCTCATCCCGTTCTTCGTGACCCGACAGGTCTACTGCGGCGCCGGCCGGGTCGGTCTGCGACAGGACGGCAGCGAGCACGGGTTCCAGATCAGTCAGCGCGCCGACTACTTCGAGGTCGAGGTCGGACTCGAGACGACGCTGAAGCGCCCGATCATCAACACCCGCGACGAACCGCACGCCGATCCGAGCAAGTACCGCCGGCTGCACGTGATCATCGGCGACGCCAACCAGTCGGAGATCGCGACCTACCTCAAGCTCGGCACGACGGCGCTGGTGCTCGCCATGATCGAGGCCCGCGCGTTGCCGGGCACCCTCGGCATCGAGCGCCCCGTGGCCGAGTTGCGGTCGATCAGCCACGATCCGAGCCTGTCCCACCTCGTACGCCTCAAGGACGGTCGCGAGATGACCGCGATCCAGATCCAGTGGGCCTACTTCGAGCAGGCCAAGGCGTTCGTCGAGCGCAGCGGGGAGGTCGACGACGCGACCGCCGACGTGCTCGACCGATGGGAGTCGGTGCTGACCCGGCTCGAGACCGACCCGTTGAAGTGCCGCGAGGAGCTCGACTGGGTCGCCAAGCTCGACCTGCTCGAGTCCTACCGGGCCCGAGACGGCCTCGGCTGGGAGCACCCGAAGCTGCACCTGGTCGACCTCCAGTACGCCGACATCCGCGAGAAGAAGGGGCTCTACCACCAACTCGTACGCAAGGGGCGCATGCAGCGACTGCTCACCGACGAGGATGTCGCCGACGCGATCATCAATCCGCCCCAGGACACCCGGGCGTACTTCCGCGGCCGCTGTCTCGCGCAGTATCCGCAGTCGATCGCGGCCGCCTCGTGGGACTCGGTGATCTTCGACCTGCCCGGCCGTGAGTCGCTGCAGCGGATCCCCACTCTCGAGCCGCTGCGCGGCAGCCGCGACCATGTCGGCGCGCTGCTCGACCGGGCCGAGACCGCCGAAGACCTGCTCAGCGCCCTGACCAGCGGCTGAGCCCACGGCCCCGGATCCACTGGCGGGAGCCAAATTGCGAGACACGCCGGGCGTTTTGCGCAATTTCGCTACCCCCAGTGGTGCGCGATCCGTCGCGCCGTCCTTGTAGGGTCGAGATTGTCGGGATCGGTCGCGAAACGGAGGTGGAGCGTGGCCCGAGACGGTGGACAGCAGCAGAAGTCTCCGCGCAAGCAAAGCGAGGAGGAAGAGTCACCTCAGGTCGAGTCGAGCGGCGAGGTCACCGAGCGCAAGGAGCGGCTCGACGACGACGTCGACGCGATCCTGGACGAGATCGACGAGGTGCTCGAGGAGAACGCCGAAGAGTTCGTGCGTGGGTTCGTTCAGAAGGGTGGCCAGTGAGCGAGCGCATCGAGCCAGTCATCCAATCGAATACGTCGGTCACTGCCTCGCCGAGCGCCCGTGAGGAGGTGCTGTGACCGTTCAGCCACCGCCCTGGGGCGGGCTCCCGCGTGCCTACCTGACCCCCGGCACGACGTCGTTCGCCCAGTTCCTCAGCGGCCAGGCGCCCGAGCTGCTGCCCGGCCACCAGGTCGGATCGCTGGCGAGCAGTGTCGCCGCCGACCAGATGCGGCACGGCACCACGATCGTCGCGGCGACCTACCCGGGCGGCGTCGTCATGGCCGGCGACCGCCGCGCGACGATGGGCAACGTCATCGCCCAGCGGGACATCGAGAAGGTGTTCCCGGCCGACGAATACTCCGCCGTCGCGATGGCCGGTGCGGCCGGGCTCGGCGTCGAGATGATCCGGCTGTTCCAGACCGAGCTCGAGCACTACGAGAAGATCGAGGGCAGCACGCTGTCCCTCGACGGCAAGGCCAACCGGCTCGCCAGTCTGCTCCGCAGCAACCTCGGCATGGCCATGCAGGGCCTCGCCGTCGTCCCGCTGTTCGCCGGATTCGACACCGATGCCGACGGCGGCCGGATCTTCTCCTACGACGTCACCGGCGGCCGTTACGAGGAGCACGCCTTCTACGCCGTCGGCTCCGGATCGGTCTTCGCCCGCGGCGCGCTGAAGAAGCTCTACCGTGACGACCTGTCCGAGACCGAGTGCGTCACCGCCACGATCCAGGCGCTCTACGACGCCGCCGACGACGACTCCGCCACGGGCGGCCCCGATCTGGCCCGCCGGATCTTCCCGGTCGTCGCGGTCGTGACCGCCGACGGCTACCGCCGGCTCCCCGACGACGACATCTCCGCGATCGCCGATCAGGTCGTGTCCGCGCGGATGGAGCGTCCGGACGGCCCAGCGGCTCCGCTGACCTGAGAGGACCGACGTGTCGATCCCGTTCTACGTCTCGCCCGAGCAGTTGATGAAGGATCGGGCCGACTTCGCGCGCAAGGGCATCGCGCGAGGTCGCGGGCTGGTCGTCGTGCAGTACTCCGACGGCATCGCCTTCGTGTCCGAGAACCTGCATCGGACGTTGCACAAGATCAGCGAGCTCTACGACCGCATCGCGTTCGCCGCCGTCGGGCGCTACAACGAGTACGAAAACCTCCGCATCGCCGGTGTCCGCCTGGCGGACATGCGCGGCTACTCCTACGACCGACGTGACGTCACCGGCCGCGGGCTGGCCAACGCGTACGCCCAGACGCTCGGCACGATCTTCTCGTCCGGCGCGGAGAAGCCGTACGAAGTGGAGATCTTCGTCGCCGAGGTCGGGGACTCGCCGCGCGACGACCAGATCTATCGGCTGACCTATCAGGGCTCGGTCGCCGACGAGCACAACTACGCCGTCATGGGCGGATCGACCGAGCGCGTCGAGGCCTATCTCAACGATCACTTCGGCGAGGGGCTCGACCTCGACGCGGCCGTGCGGCTCGGCGTGACCGCCTTGGGTCACGACACCGAGGCGGTTCGGACGATCCCGGCCGAGGAGGTCGAGGCCGCCCTACTCGATCGCTCCCGTAACCAGCAGCGCAAGTTTCGCCGGCTGTCTGTGGCCGACGTGCAGCGGGCCCTGGACAGCGGAGAGCCGGAGCCGACCCCGGATGCCGAGCCCACGGCGCCACCGGACACCGAGCCCACGACGCCGCCGGACGAGCCC
>JALDXR010000042.1:0-13208 GCA_032154865.1 Nocardioidaceae bacterium | reverse complement strand
CGGTGCCGCAGTGTCAGCGGACATGGCGCCTCACCTCGTCCTTCAGCTCGGCGGTCAAGACCCCGGCCTGCTCGGCGACCTTGGGATCCTCCATGTGTCGCGGCCGGGGCAGGTCGATCGGGTGCTCACTCTTCACCCGGCCGGGGCCGGACTCCATGAGGATCGTCCGATCGGACAACCGGACCGCCTCGCGCACGTTGTGCGTCACGAAGACCACGGTCATCTCGACCTCGGCCCGGATCCGTTCGAGCTCGTCGTGCATCGAGTCCCGGGTCATGGCGTCGAGAGCGCCGAAGGGCTCGTCCATCAAGACGATCTCGGCGTCCTGGGCCAGCACCCGTGCGAGTGCGCCGCGCTGCCGCATGCCGCCGGACAGCTCGTGCGGGCGCTTCCTGCCGCGTCCGCCGAGTCGTACGAGTTCGAGCAACTCGGCGGTGCGGGTCCGGCGGCGTGCCCTGTCGACGCCACGCAGCTTCAGGGCCAGCTCGACGTTCTGCTCGAGAGTCAGCCAGGGGAAGAGGGTCGCCTCCTGGAACATCAGGGAGACCCGGCGGTCGCCGGTCTCGATCGTCCCTGAGGTGGGACGGTCGAGACCGGCGATCAGGTTGAGCAGCGTGGTCTTGCCGCACCCGCTGGCCCCCACCAGGCACACGAACTCGCGTTCGCGAACCTGGAGGGAGGCGTCCTGGAGGGCGACCGTGTGCGAGGCGCCTTGCCCGAACTCCTTCGAGACCCCGCGGATGTCGACCGCGACGGGGTGCGACCCGTTCTGCTGCGGCGGTGGCCCCGACGTGTCGAGGTCACCCGGCTGGGTCGAGAGCGATTTCATGGCGACTGCACCTGCTCCTCACCCTTGGCGGACAGGATCTCGTTGAGCGGGTCGAGGTCGTAGAGGGCGCTGATGTCGTTGACCGGCTCCTCCAGCGCGCCGGCGTCGTAGGCGTCGGCCGCGTCCTTCTCGAGGCTGCTGGCGATCGGGTCGTTGGTGAAGGTGAGGTTGCTCCACGCCGACTCGAAGACGTCGTCGGGCAACTCGGCGCCGGTCAGCTCGACCAGCTTGTCCGCGATCAGCTGCTTGGCCTCGTCGGGGTTGTTGTTGATGTAGTCGTTGGCCTCGACGTGCGCCTCGAGCAGATCGCTGACCTCGTCGGGGTGCTCTTCGAGGAAGTCGTTGTTGACCAGCAGGTGGGTGGTCACGAACTGGCCACCCGGCCACAGGTCGGCTTCGTCGACGAGGACCTTGCCGCCGTCGTTGACCATGATGCTGGCGTACGGCTCGGGCACCCACGCACCGTCGATCTCACCCTGGCGGAAGGCCTGGATGATCACGCTGTTGTCCTGCGGGGTGAGGTTGATGTCGCCGCTGCCGTCGGGGTTGATCTCGTAGCCCTGCTCCTTGAAGTAGGCGCGGGCGGCGATGTCCTGGGTGTTGAACTCGCCCGGGGTCGCGATCGTCTTGCCTTCCAGATCGTCGACGCTCGAGATGTCGTCGCTGACGACGAGTGCGGCGCCTCCGGAGGCTGCACCGGCGAGGACGGTGACGTTCTTGCTCTGGGTGTACGCGGTGAGGGCCGGCACCGGGCCGATGTAGGTGGCCGCCAGGTCACCGTTGAGCAGCGCGGTGATCGTGTCGGATCCGGAGTCGAACTCGGCGAACTGCACTGTTGAGCCGTCCTCGGAGAGTTTCTCCTCATAGAGGCCTTGCTCGATGCCGACGAGAGCGGTGCCGTGGGTCAGGTTGGGGAAGTAGCCGAGTTGCAGCGCGACCCCGTCGTCGCCGCCACTCGAGGCGTTGGCGTCGTCGCCGCAGGCGGTGAGACCGGTGGCTGCGATCGCAGCCAGAGCGGCGGCACCCGCGGCTTGGCGCCAGCGGGAAGACAGGCTGATAGTCACAAGAAGCTCCCAGCTATCGATTACTAGACGACCTAATACTATAGATTCACTAGAGAAAGTCCACCGAGCGTCCCGCGAGTCCGCGTGGCGAGCTTCACTCCGCACCGAATCGACGCCGTACGAAGGGCGGCGGGAGCCACCTGAATGTGGCTCCCTGAGGCTCGCGGAGCGGACGGCTGAGCGTGCCCCGGCGCGGCCTTGTACCGTCATGCCTCGTGCGAGCCATCCGACGATTCACCGTGCGCCCGGTTCTCCCGCCGCCGCTTGAGCCACTGGGCGACCTCGTCATGAACCTGCGCTGGTCGTGGCATCCGCCCACGCAGGACCTGTTCGCGTCGGTGGATCCAACGGCCTGGAGCGAGGGGGGACACGACCCGGCCCGGCTCCTCGGCAGCCTGTCCGCCGGCCGACTCGAGCAGCTCAGCACCGACGCGGAGTTCATCGAGCGCCTGAACTCCGTGCACGCCGACCTCGAGCAGTACCTCGTGGGACCACGGTGGTACCAGCAGGGCGAGCGCGAGGACACCCCGCAGTCGATCGCGTACTTCTCGCCGGAGTTCGGGATCACCGAGGCGCTGCCGCAGTACTCCGGCGGCCTCGGCATCCTGGCCGGCGACCATCTCAAGACGGCCAGTGACCTCGGAGTGCCGATCATCGGCGTCGGCCTCTTCTACGGCCACGGCTACTTCCGGCAGTCGCTGTCGCGGGAGGGCTGGCAGGCCGAGCACTATCCCGTCAACGACCCCGACGGACTGCCGCTGACCCTGCTCCGCGAGGCCGACGGGAGCACGCCGTTCGTCCACATCGGCCTGCCCGGCGGCAAGCGACTCGCCGCCCGGATCTGGATCGCCCAGGTCGGTCGGGTTCCGCTGCTGCTGCTCGACTCGGACGAGAAGCGCAGCGTCGGCCTCGAGTTCGACGTCACCGATCGCTTGTACGGCGGCGGCGCCGAGCACCGACTGCTGCAGGAGATGCTGCTCGGCATCGGAGGCGTGCGCGCGCTGCGGATCTACTCCCGGATCACCGGCGCCCCCGACCCCGAGGTCTTCCACACCAACGAGGGCCACGCCGGGTTCCTCGGACTCGAGCGGATCCGCGAGCTGACCGAGGACGCCGGCCTGGACTTCGACTCGGCACTGGAGATCTCCCGGGCCGGGACCGTCTTCACGACTCATACGCCGGTGGAAGCCGGCATCGACCGGTTCTCCCGTGAGCTGGTGGAGCAGCACTTCGGCGGTGACAACGCCTGCGAGGGTGTCCCGGTCGAGCGGATCCTGGCGCTGGGGGCAGAGACCTTCCCGGACGGCGACCCGGGCATGTTCAACATGGCTGTCATGGGGCTGCGACTGGCGCAGCGGGCCAACGGCGTGAGCCTCCTGCACGGCCAGGTCAGCCGGTCGATGTTCGCCGGGCTGTGGCCGGGCTTCGAGGAGTCCGAGGTCCCGATCGGCTCGATCACCAACGGCGTACACGCGCAGACCTGGGTCGCCCGCGAGATCCTGGAGCTGTCCGAGCGACTCGGCACGACCGACTTCGACGAAGTGGACCGGGTCGACTCCCGCGCGATCTGGGACCTGAAGCGCGCCCTCCGGCAGCGGCTCGTCGACGAGACGCGAGAGCGGCTGCGCGAGTCCTGGTCGCAGCGCGGCGCGACGCCGGCCGAGCTGGGCTGGGTCGACTCCGTCCTCGACCCGGACGTGCTGACCCTCGGTTTCGCGCGGCGGGTGCCTTCGTACAAGCGGCTCACCCTCATGCTGCGCGACCGGGAACGGTTGAAGTCGCTGTTGCTGCATCCGGATCGGCCGATCCAGCTGGTGATCGCCGGCAAGGCACATCCGGCCGACGACGGCGGCAAGCGGCTGATCCAGGAGCTCGTCCGATTCGCCGACGAGTCCGAGGTTCGCCATCGGATCGTGTTCCTGCCCGACTACGACATCGCGATGGCCCAGCAACTGGTGCCCGGCTGCGACGTCTGGCTCAACAACCCGCTTCGGCCGTACGAAGCCTGCGGGACCTCCGGCATGAAGGCCGCGCTCAACGGCGGTCTGAACCTGTCGATCCTCGACGGCTGGTGGGACGAGTGGTTCGACGGCCACAACGGCTGGGCGATCCCCTCGGCCGACGGTGTCGAGGATCCCGACCGCCGGGACGAGATCGAGGCGGCCGCGCTCTACGACCTGGTCGAGAAGGAGGTCGCCGCCCGCTTCTACGACCGCGACGCCGACGGGCTGCCGATCCGGTGGCTGGAGATGGTCCGTCACACTCTGAAGTCGCTCGGCCCGAAGGTGCTGTCGACCCGGATGCTGCGGGACTACGTCACCGAGCTTTACGTGCCGACCGTCCGCACCGCCCGCGCGCTCAACGACGACTTCGGCGGCGCCCGGGCGCTCGCGGAGTGGAAGCGCCGGGTGCGGTCGGGCTGGCCGGGCGTCCGGATCGAGCACGTCGAGGCGACCGGCGTCGGGGACTCGCCCGAGGTGGGCGCGACCCTGTCCGTCCAGGTGTACGCCGCGCTCGGCGACCTCGATCCGGCCGACGTCGACGTCGAGGTGGTGCATGGCCGCGTTCGCCAGGACGACAGCATCGACGAGGCCCGGACGACCTCCCTCGAAGCAGTGGAAGGCTACGAGGGCGGTCGGCATCGGTTCGCCGGCGAGGTCGTCTTGGATCGGACCGGGCCGTTCGGCTACTCCGTACGTGTGCTCCCACGGCATTCGCTGCTGGCCAGCCCGGCGGAGTTGGGACTGGTCGTGTGGCCGAACCTGCCGAGCGCCGGCGCCGGGACCGACCAGGAGTGAGGGGTGCATGGCTGTTGACCCCTGGATCAGTCAAAATTGACGGATGGCCGGGATCACGGTGCTCGCCGACGAGGTGAGGCAACTCGCCGACGCCCTCGACAGCGTCGACGCCGAGCTCGGCGCCGCGGCCCGTGCCTTGCGCGACCTGACGCCGGAGGACGCCGGCCCCGCGGAGGTCTCGACGTCCCTGGTCGAGGTGCTGTCCCGGCTGCAGCGCCGGCTGGGAGCACTGGCCGTGGAGGCCGGTGACGGCGGCCGAGCGGTGCGCCGGCATCTCGACGACCTCGCGCCGCCGTCGGCGCCCGCGACGGAGGACGAGCCGTGAGACCCGAGCGCTTCCTCGGCTCCGATCCGACACCGGGCGATCTCGGCAGCGTCGACCGGATCGCCGGCGCCCTGCGCTCCGTCGTCCTCGCGCTCACCGGGTCCCGCCAGAAGCTCGAGGCTCTGGTCGGCCCGCACAGCATGTGGCAGGGTCCGATGGCCCGCCCGATCGTCACCGCGATCACCGACCTCGCCGCCCGGCTGCGAGCGATCGAGGACGCGACCGTCGACTTCGCGCGGGCGGTCGAGGTGTGGCGAGCCGGCCTGGTGGCGCGACAGCAGCGCACCGCCGAGCTCACCGAGATGGTCAGTCAGCTCGCCGGCCGCCCGGACGCCGAGGAGCAGCAACAGCGGATCCGGGCCGAGGTGCAGCGACTGGCGATCGAGCACACCACCGACGGCGCCGTGCTGATCCGGGCCGCCGACACACTGGCCGAGGCGCTGATCGACTTCGACGACGAAAGCGACCTGGCCGCCGACCTGGACCGCGGGGTCGCCGCCGTCACGATCGCAGTCGAGGAGTGGATCGCGGAGTCGGCGGCCGAGCTGATCGCGACTGCGGAGTCCCTGTCCGACACCGCCGGGCTCACCACGGTGGTGTCCCAGATCCTGGGGGTCGTCGGCGACGAAGCGCCCGACGAGTCCGACAGCGTGCGTCAGCTCGCGTCGGTGTCCGCCGGGGCGCATCGCCTTCGGCTGGCACTGCGCCGGTCGTGGGCCTCGCTGGCTCCCGAAGAGCTGCCGACCGCCTCGTTCGCCGCGTCCGGATCGAGCAGCCGACCGGCGATCTCCGATCGACTCCGAGGAGACGCCGCCGAAGGCGAGGCCGAGGGCGAGGCGCGATGACGATGCCAGCAGCGGCCGACCCGCCGCGAGTCCTGCCGGAGATCGCGCTGGACATCCCGCCGGACTTCCACGAGGTTCCGCTCGAGACGGCGATCGAGGACCGGGTAGCGGCACAGTCGGCTCTGCTCGAGGACATCGGCCTGCGCGACGCCGAGCAACGCGAGGGACTCGGCCTCTACCTCGAGGCCATCGCGCGCACGCTCGCCGGTGGTCCCGTCGTGGGTACGGCCTTCTGCGCGGTCGAGATGGACGGTCGCCCTTCGACTGCCACGCTGACGGTGGCCACGCGTACGACGTCGACGACCGATCCGCTCGTCATGCTGGCCGGCACGGCCGAGGCGCTACGGCGTACCGGCGACTATTCGACCGTCACGATCGAGCACGCCGGAGCGCACAACGCGGTCTTCGCCAGTGGGCAAGGCGGCGCCGAGGGCCTCACACTCCATCAGACGACGGCCGTCGTGCCGGTGCCGGGACATGCCATGGCGGTCCTGATCACCATCGCGACACCGGGCGAGGGCGACGTCGCCACCTACGAGCGGGTGGTCCGCTCCGTCGCCGGGTCGCTTCGGATCGTCACGTCATAGCGCGGAGCACGACCAGGCTGCGACCGCTGACGTAGAGGTCGTCACCGCCGTCGATCCGGTCGGTCCGGACGTCGCCGGTGTCGAGCACGACCTCGTACGCCTCGGCCCAGGGCTGCTTCGGCAGCGTCCAGGCCGCTTCGTCGGCACCGGCGTGCAGCAGGACGAGGAACGACGCGTCGTCGAGGTGGGTGCCGGACAGGAACATGCCGAGGCTGGCCAGGCCGCTGTCGGCCCAGTCGTCGTCGGTGAGCTCGCGGCCCTCCGGATGGAACCACGCCAGGTCCTTCTGCCCGGTGGCGTCGACCGGCTCGCCCTCGAAGAAATGCCGCTGCCGGAGCACCGGATGTTTCGAGCGCAGCGCGAGCAGGTCACGGGTCAGCTCGGTGAGATGGCTCCAGTGCGGATCGGGCGTCCAGTCGATCCAGGAGATCTCGTTGTCCTGGCAGTAGGCGTTGTTGTTGCCGCCCTGTGTCTTGCCGCGTTCGTCACCTGCCGTGATCATCGGCACGCCGGTGGAGAGCAGTGTCGTGGCGAGCAGGTTGGCCGCCTGCCGTTGCCGCAACGCGATCACCTCGGCGTCGTCGGTCTCGCCCTCGACGCCGCAGTTCCAGGAGCGGTTGTCGTCGTGCCCGTCGCGGTTGTCCTCGAGATTGGCCTCGTTGTGCTTGTCGTTGTAGGAGACCAGGTCGCGCAGGGTGAACCCGTCGTGGGCGGTGATCAGGTTGATCGACGAGAGCGGGTGCCGGCCGTCGTCGGCGTAGAGATCGCTGGAGCCGGACAGCCGGTACGCCAGGTCGTTGACGCCGCCGGACTGACCTCGCCAGAAGTCTCGTGCCGTGTCGCGGAACCGGTCGTTCCACTCGCACCAGCCCGGCGGAAAGCGGCCGAGCATGTAGCCCTCACCGCTGGCGTCCCAGGGCTCGGCGATCAGCTTCGTCTCGCGCAGCACCGGGTCCTGGGTGATCGCGGACAGCAGCGGCGCGTTGGGATTGGGCCCGCCACCGTTGCGGGCCAGCGCTGACGCCAGGTCGAAGCGGAAGCCGTCGACATGCATCTCGTGCACCCAGTAGCGCAGCGAGTCCATGATCAGTCGCATCGCCGCCGGGTGATTGGCCTGGACCGTGTTGCCGACGCCCGTGACGTCGAAGTAGTGCCCGTTGTCGGCGTGCAGGTAGTACGCCGCGTCGTCCAGACCGCGAAGCGACCAGGTCGGGTCGTCCGGCCCGCCCTCGCCGGTGTGGTTGTAGACCACGTCGAGAAGCACCTCGAGGCCGGCGGCGTGGAGGCCCTGGACCATCGACTTGAACTCGTCGACCTGGGCGCCGGCGTCGCCGCGACTGGAGTAGGCGCCGTGCGGGGCGAAGAACGCCAGCGTGTTGTAGCCCCAGTAGTTGGTCAGGCCACGGGCCGCCACCGCGGGCTCGGTGCCGAACTGATGCACCGGCAACAGTTCGACCGCGGTGATGCCCAGGCCGATCAGCTCCTCGATCATGGCCGGATGGGCGAGACCCGCGTACGTGCCACGCAACTCCGGCGGCACCTTGGAATGGCGCATTGTCAGGCCGCGTACGTGGGCCTCGTAGATGACCGTCTCGGTCCAAGGCGTCGCCGGTGGGGTGTCCTCGCCCCAGTCGAAGTCTTCGTCGACCACGACGCCGGCCCACCAGTCGCCGTGTCGCACGACCGCCTTCGCGTACGGGTCGATCAGGAGCCGACTGGAGTCGAAGCGCCGGCCGTACTCGGGCTCGTAGGGACCGTCGACCCGCAGGCCGTACCTGGTGCCCACCGGGAGCCGGTCGAGCTCGCTGTGCCAGACCCCGTTGGTGCATTCGGTGAGCCGGAGCCGGTGCTCCCCGCCGTCGGCATTGAGCACGCACACCGTGACGGTCGTGGCCTGCGGCGCCCATACGGCGACGTTGGTCCCACCCTCGACGGCACTCAGCCCGAGGACGTGCGGGCGGCCCGGCCCCTGGATCGTCGATGAACTCACGAGGGGACATCCTTCCGGATCGCCCCGACGAGTTGTCAGCCACCAGTCAGGCTCTGGGCCGAATAGTGGCTGACAACGCCTGCGGGCTAGGCTCGCGAGGCAGTCGAGCGAGGAGGAGCAGGTGGCGCAGTTCGTACGTCTCGAGGTCGTCGATGCGGTGGCGACGATGCGACTCGATCGGCCCAAGCTGAACCCGCTGGACGCGGCGATGCAGGAGGAGATCCGGGCCGCCGCGCACGAAGCCGGTGAGCGCGACGACATCCGTGCCGTCGTCGTCTACGGCGGGCCGAAGGTCTTCGCGGCCGGTGCCGACATCAAGGAGATGGCCGACATGTCCTACCCCGACATGGTGCGACATTCCGGGCCTCTGCAGTCGGCGTTCACCGCAGTGGCGCGCATCCCGAAGCCGGTCGTCGCCGCAGTCACGGGGTACGCCCTCGGCGGCGGCTGCGAGCTGGCGCTGTGCGCGGACCGACGGATCGCCGCCGACGACGCCAAGCTCGGTCAGCCCGAGATCACCCTCGGCATCATGCCCGGCGCCGGTGGGACCCAGCGGCTGTCGCGCCTGGTCGGGCCGTCGAAGGCCAAGGATCTGATCTTCACCGGTCGGCTCGTCGAGGCCGAGGAGGCGCGGGCGATCGGGCTCGTCGACGAGGTGGTGCCGGCCGACGCCGTCTACGACACCGCCCTGGCGTGGGCGTCGCAGTTCGCCAACGGGCCGGCGTACGCGCTGCGCGCCGCGAAGGAGTCCATCGACCACGGCCTCGGGCTCGACATCGACGCGGGCCTCGAGATCGAGCGGGCGCAGTTCGCCGCGCTGTTCGCGACCGAGGACCGTGGCATCGGGATGCGCGCGTTCCTGGACAAGGCCAAGCCCGACTTCGTGGGCCGCTGAGTGTCGGAGCCGCAGACTCCCGAGCCGGCCCCGGCCGCGACCGCCGAGCAGGTCGACGCCGCATGGCACGATCCGAAGCTCGCCCAGGTGCTCTATCACGACTGGGAATCGCAGACCTACGACGAGAAGTGGTCGATCAGCTTCGACCAGCGTTGCATCGACTACGCCCGCGACCGATTCGACGCCGTCGCCGGTCGGGTCGGCTGGCCGTACGGCAAGACGCTGGAGATCGGCTGCGGCACTGCGTTCTTCACACTTAATCTTCGGTTGGCTGGGGTCCTGAGTGATGACCTGCATGTCACCGACATCTCACCGGGCATGGTCGACGTCGCCAAGCGCAACGCCGCCGACCTCGGACTGCGACTCGAGGGGGAGCCCGCCGACGTCGAGGCGCTGCCCTACGCCGACGACTCGTTCGACCTGGTGATCGGGCACGCGGTGATCCACCACGTACCCGATGTCGAGCAGGCGTTTCGCGAGATGCTGCGGGTGCTTCGACCCGGCGGGCGAGTCGTCATCTGCGGTGAGCCGACCCGGCTCGGCGACTGGGTGGCGCGTCGGCTGTCGCGCGCGACCTGGTGGGCGGCGACGCGTGTCACGCACCTGCCGCTGCTGCGGAGCCGGTGGGCGCGCCCGGCCGAGGAGCTCGACGAGTCGTCGCGGGCGGCCGCGTTGGAAGCGGTCGTCGACCTGCACACCTTCGACCCGTCGGCACTGGCCGCGACCGTGCGGCGGGCCGGGGGAGCGGAGGTCCGTACCGTGACTGAGGAGCTCACCGCCGCGTGGTGGGGCTGGCCGGTCCGGACCTTCGAGGCGGCGGTGGCGCCCGACCGACTCGGCTCGCGCTGGCGGATGTTCGCCTACCGCTCGTGGCTGACGCTGTCCCGCTTCGACCGCGCGGTTCGGCCCGTCGTGCCCGAGGGGCTCTACTACAACGTCTCGGTGACCGCGACCAAGCCGAGGCGGTAGCGGGCCATCGCGTACGAAAGGTGGCGACAGCCGTCAAGCGCACGAAAGCGGCGTCTGGCGTAGAAGCGCTGGTCAGAGGGCTGTCGGTCCGTCGAGCCCACGTGCGGCGCCGCTAGGCTCAAGCGCGTGCTCAGGCGTCGCCGCGATCCCCGCCAGGCCAGGTTCCTGACCTGGTCCTCGCTCAAGTGGGTCGTACGCAACCGGGCCTGGACGCCGTACTACCTGATCCGCTACTGGCGGTTCTTCCTCCTGCGGATCCGGCGGCCCGACGTGGTCACCGAGGGCTTCTGCTTCCTCGGCCGCAAAGTCCAGGTGTACGCCAAGCGCGGTCGGGGACGCATTGTGCTAGGCCGCTTCGTCCATCTCGGCGACGGGACGAAGCTCCGGGCTCACGAGGGCACCCTGCGGGTCGGCGACAAGGTCGTGTTCGGCGGCGACAACACCGTCAACTGCCTGCTGGACGTGGAGATCGGCGCGGCCACCCTGATCGCGGACTGGGTCTACATCGCCGACTTCGACCACATCACCGCTGATCTGACCCGGCCGATCAAGGATCAGGGAGTGGCGAAGACACCGATCCGGATCGGGCCGGACGGCTGGCTCGGCGTGAAGTCGACTGTGCTCCGCGGTGCTCTGATCGGCCGCGGCGTCGTCGTCGGGGCGCACTCCGTCGTACGCGGCGGAGTCGTGCCCGACAACTGCGTCGTCGCGGGCGCACCGGCGGTCGTCGTCAAGGACCGGCGACCGGCGCACGAGAAGCACCTCAAGCTCCAGGCCTACCTCGACAAGCTCAACGCGAGCTCACAGCCGCCCTGGTGAGCTGCGGGCGTCACTCCTCGCGCAGCAGATTCCCCTCGCGGACCCGGATGTTCGGCATTGGATCGCGGTACGCCGACCCGGTACGCGCCCGCAACGCGCGCTCGTCACGGACCGCGCGACCGTACGCGGCAGCGGTCGACCGAGCCACCACGGGCCAGGCGTAGGCCGACTCGACGGCGGTTCGCGCTTCGCGCCCGATGCGACGGGCCAGGACCTGGTCGTCGAGGAGCCGGCTGACGGCGTCGGCAAGGGCGACCGGATCCTCCGACGGCACGGTGAGGCCGAGTCGACTGCCTCGGACCACCTCGCCGAGCCCACCCCGGTCGGTGGCGACCACCGGTGTACCCGCGGCGGCGGCCTCCAGTGCCACGAGACCGAACGGCTCGTAGAGCGACGGCACGAGGGCGAGGTCGGCTGCGGCTGCCATCGCGCTCAAGTCGGCATCGGCCAGCCAGCCCGCGAAGCGCACCGACCGTCCCAGCCGCAGCCGACGGGCCTGGGCGCGCAGCGCATCCTCCTGGGAGCCGCGTCCAGCCACCACGAGTCGCACTCCCGGATGCCGACGACGTAGCCGCCGCATCGCGTCGAGGACGGTGTGGACGCCCTTCTCGTACTCCAGACGGCCGCTGAACAACAGCATCGGACCGGCATCGGCCCACTGGGCACGGGCGTCCCGTACCGACGCGTCGGGTGACCGCCACCGGGCCGTGTCGACCCCGTTGGGGATGACGTCGACCTTGCCGGCCGGCAGCTCGAAGAGCCGGGTGACCTCCCAGCGCATGGCCTGCGAGCAGGTGATGACACGACGGGCCTGATAGGTCAGCCACCACTCGAGCGAGTTGATCGCCTGGTTGAGCGGTGCGGGAAGCCAACCCTGGTGGCGGCCGGCCTCGGTGGCGTGCACGGTCGCGACGAGCGGAACCGACCAGGCCTCCTTGAGGGTGGCGCCGGTGTGGGCGACCAGCCAGTCGTGGCCGTGGACCACCTCGGGTTGCCAGCCCGACCCGACGGCGAGGGCCGCCCGGGTGAGCGCATGGTCGAGCGCCATCGTCCAGGCCAGCAGGTCGTCCATCGGCACCAGCGGCGGATCCTGGGGGACCCGGACGATCCGGACGCCGCCGACGACGGCATCGGGCGGCGCGTCGTCGGTGAGCTGGGTGAGTACGACGACGTCGTGACCGGCCGCCGCGAGCGACTCCGACAGACCTTGCACATGGCGGCTGAGGCCGCCGTACACGAGCGGGGGATACTCCCACGACAACATAAGTACGCGCATCGGGCAGGCATGTTACTCAAGGGTTAAGTAGGGCATACTGCGTGCTGCGCGAGTCCGAGTCACGGTACGGATGCGGAGGGGCCGATGTACGTACGCGACTGGAAGGACACCGAGATGTCGACGACCAGCGACTCCAGCACGTCAGAGTCCGCGTCGAACGAGGGTCACGAGCGCGCGTCGACCGCGAGGCCGTTCCCGCCGAATCCCAGGGCCACCGGGCCGAGCGCATCGGCAGTATCCGCGTCCACGCCATCGCCACAGGCTTCGGGCCCCGACGACCAGGCTCCCGACTCCGCCCGTTCCAGCGTGCCGGAGGAGCCGACACCGAACCGCACCCCTGCGAAGCGCGGCGGCCCCACGGTGACCCGCAGTCAGGTCAGGGCCGCGGTCAACGGAGTACGGGAGCGCGTCGGCGCCATCGTCTGGATCCTGACCGTCGTCGCGGCCGTGATCCTGGCCGCTGGTGCTTTGCTGATCGCGCTCGACGCCAACCCCAACAACGACCTGGTCGACCGGGTCGTCACCTGGGCGGGCGATCTCGACGGTCCGTTCAGCAACATCTTCACCTTCGACGGTGACAACGCCGCCACGAAGGCAGCCCTGGTCAACTGGGGCCTGGCCGCGGTCGCCTGGCTCGTGGGCGGCAAGATCGTGTCCTCGATCATCCGGCCCTGACCGCTAGTCGAACGTCGCGACCGCGACCAGGTCGAGGGACGTCTCCGTCTGGTCGTCGAGCACGAAGTCGTCGATGCCGACTCCGGTGACCCGTTCGGCAAGGGCGGCCGGCCACTGGTCCGGCGACGCGGCGAGC
>JALDXR010000430.1:0-3860 GCA_032154865.1 Nocardioidaceae bacterium | reverse complement strand
GGCCGGGTCGCCGGCCGGCACGGCAGCGCGCTGCGGCTGAACGGCGACAGCGCCGCTCGGTACGTGAGCCTGCCGCAGGAGACGGCGGCTCAGATCGCCGACTTCACCATCGCCGCCTGGGTCAAACTCGGCTCGGCGCAATCGTGGAGCCGGCTGTTCGACTTCGGCACCGGCACGGCGGTCAACATGTTCCTGACGCCACGCGCCGGCGTGACGGGTACGCCGCCGCGGTTCGCCATCACCGTCGGCGGTTCCGGCGCCGAGCAGCGCATCACCGGATCGTCGGCGCTGCCGGTCGGCGAGTGGGCGCACCTCGCGGTCACGCTAGGGAACGGAACCGGAGTCCTCTATGTCAACGGCCAGGTGGCGGGCTCCAACTCGAGCATGACGCTCGACCCGACCAACCTGGGCAACCCCGGCAACGTCTGGATCGGCCGATCGCAGTACTCCGATCCGTTCCTCGACGCCGAGATCGACGAGTTCCACGTCTTCAACCGGGCACTGAGCCAGGCCGAGGTCGGATCCCTGCTGGACTCCGCAGCCGGTACGACCGGCGGCGGCAACATCGCGTGGTACCGGTTCGACGAGGCCGGCGGCACCGATGCGACCGACTCCTCACCGAACGGCCGGGCGGCCACGATCGTCCCGGGCCAGGACGAAGACCCGGCGGCCTGGGTGCCCACCCATCCCGGCTACCTCGGCGCCAACCCCGAAGACCTCGTGCTGCGGCTCGGGCCGCCCCGGTTCGCCACCTACGGCGGCTCGAGCGGGACCTGGGCGCCGTGGTACGTCCAGCACAAGATCGTGCGCGGCCTGCTCGACGCGTACGCGCTGACCGGCAACGCCCAGGCGTTCGAGATCGCCCGCAAGATGTCCGACTGGGCCCATCTCGCACTCACCGTCGGGGACAAGAACCATCCGGACTACGCCGGGCCGATCACGAGGGACAACCTCAACTTCATGTGGGACACCTACATCGCCGGTGAGTTCGGCGCGGCGAACGAGCCGTACGCCGAGGTTCACGCTCTGACCGGCGACGACCGCTATCTCGACCTGGCTCGCTTCTTCGACAACCGCCAGTCACTGTTCGGCGCCTGCGTCGACAACCGGGACATCCTGACGGTGACCAGCGAGACCAACCCGGGTCCACGGCGGCCGAACCGACTCCATGCCAATCAGCACATCCCGAACTACATGGGCTACATGCGGATCTTCGAGCAGTCCGACGAGGACGACTACCTGGCGGCCGCGCGGAACTTCTTCGGCATGGTCGTGCCCTACCGCGGCTATGCCATCGGCGGCACCGGCGGCAACTTCCCCGGGTCCAACAACAACATCGAGCAGTTCCAGAACCGCGGCAACATCGCCAACGCGCTGGTCCAGAGCGGGTCCGAGACCGACACGGCGTACAACCTGATGCGCCTGGCGCGGAACCTGTTCTTCCACGAGCCCGAGCCGGCGTACATGGACTACTACGAGCGTGGCCTGGTCAACCAGATCCTCGGCTCGCGGGCGGACAACAACAGCACCAACAACCCGCAGGTGACGTACTTCCAGCCGCAGGCTCCCGGAGCGACCCGCAGCTACGGCAACACCGGCACCTGCTGCGGCGGCAGCGGCATGGAGAGTCACACGAAGTACACCGAGGGCATCTACTACCGATCGGCCGACGGGTCGAGCCTGTGGGTGAACCTGTACATCCCGTCCACCCTGCGATGGGAGGAGCGGGGGTTCACCGTCACCCAGGAGACCGACTTCCCACGCGCTGACCAGACCCGGCTGACCATCGACGGCGCCGGCCGCCTGACGCTGCGGCTCCGGGTGCCTGGGTGGGCGCGGAAGGGCTTCGTCGTACGGATCAACGGGGTGCGCCAGGACGTCGACGCCACCCCCGGGACCTACGTCAGCATCCGGCGGACCTGGCGGCCGGGCGATCGGGTCGACGTCGCGATGCCGTTCAGCATCCGGATCGAGCGGGCGATCGACCGGCCCGACACGCAGGCGATCTTCTGGGGTCCGATCCTGATGCCGATCCTCGGCAACCCAGGCGGTGGCGGTACGTTCCGGGAGCTCACCCTCTATCGGCATCTGAAGCGCGACGGTGACTACACGCGGGCCGCGATCACGCCGACGGGTACGACACCGAGCGGTGACCCGCTGTTCGCGACGCAGGGACTGAACCTGCGCCCGTGGTACATCGGCGACAACCAGCCGCACTCGGCGTACTTCCGTCGGGTCGAGCCGCAGATCGTGTTCGGCGAGACCGACAGTGGCGTCCCGAACCGCAAGCGCGACGACGGCCTGCCCGGCTACGACGTGCCGGTCGAGGGGGTCCCTTCGCCGGGCCATGACGGTCCGACGTTCCTGGATCTGGTGTGGGACGAGGCGCCGTTCGCGACGCATGGGAGTTTCGTCTCGACGGTCGCCCGTACCTCGGACGCCTTCGTCGAGGCCGGAGTGTTCACCGACGCGGAGAAGGACCAGGTCGTGTCGGCGGCCGCGCGGTCGAAGGACGAGCTGAGCTGACTCGGCGGCTCAGCCGGGCTTGGCCGTACTGGCGCGGACGACCAGGGTCGCGGGGACGACGACACGGCGGCTCTCGACGTCGCGACCGCCGATCTGGTCCAGCAGCACGCTGATACTCCGGCGCCCGACCTCGGCGAAGTCCTGACGCACCGTCGTGAGCGGCGGCGAGAAGAACTCCGCCTCGGGGATGTCGTCGAACCCGGCGACGCTCACCCGGCCCGGCACGTCGACGCCGGCCTCCCGGAACGCCCGCAGCAGACCCAGCGCCATCTGATCGTTGGCCACGAAGACCGCACTCACGTCGTCGCGACCGGCGAGCTGCTGGCCGGCCTCGTAGCCCGATCGCGGGCTCCAGTCACCGTGCAACGGGTCCGGGACGTTCGCGCCGGCATGCTTGAGCGTCGACTGCCAGGCGTCCAGCCGTCCCTCCGCTTCCAGCCAGTCGAGTGGGCCGGACACGTGCCACACCGTTTCGTGTCCGAGCTCGAGGAGGTGCCGGGTCACGGTCGCCGCGCCCTCGGCCTGGTCGACACAGACGACCGGCTGGTCCGGCGCCCGGCCGCCCTCGACTGCCACCACGGGCATGTCCGGTGGCACGGCGGCCAGCGCCTCGACCGCCTGCCGCTGCGGCGCGATCACGATCAGGCCGTCGACCGACTGGCCGGTCAGGTAGCTCAGCGCATCGTCGACGGTGTGGCGCGTGATCGCCTTGAGACTGACGATGCTGAGGAAGTAGCCGGCCTCCCGAGCCGCCTGCTCGACGCCGAAAAGGGTGCTCGCCGGGCCGTACAGCGTGGTGTCGAAGGCGACCACACCGAGCGTCTCGGTCCGCCTGGTCACCAGCGCCCGAGCGGCGTGATTTCGCCGGTACGCCAGCTGGTCGATTGCCGCGAGAACCCGCTCCCGGGTGGACTCGCGCACGTTCGGGTGGCCGTTGAGGACCCGTGACACGGTCTGATGCGACACGCCGGCAACGCGCGCGACGTCGGTCATCGCGGGGTTGCGCCGATCCCGACCCGAGAGCATGGGCACCTTCCTTCGTACTGCGAGCAGCGAACACCCACGCTGTTAAAGCTAACAATGCGCGACACGCCAGCGCGGACGACATCACGGTCTCGCGCATTTTCAGGATGGGGGCTCGGACGCGGATCCGCGGATTCGTGGAGATCTTCAACGTCCTGAACAACTCCACGATCTTCACCCGGAACGAGACCTTCGGCGCCCAGTTCTACAACTGGGACGGTTGCTACGACATCTACGGGACGCTCAAAGCCTGCAACCCGCCGTGACCCGGAGGAGCGATCACGGCGGGCGCAGGTCGGTCCGCTTCACAC
>JALDXR010000041.1:0-13237 GCA_032154865.1 Nocardioidaceae bacterium | reverse complement strand
ATGACGGCCATCCGCAACTTCTTGAAGCGCCCGAGAACGTAGCCAGCAGCGACTGCGGTCGCTACCCGTGAGGTCTTAGACATCCCTCTTCCTCTCTATTGCGCGCGTGGCACAGGCTTAGCCAGGGCCACGTCTCTCCCTCGCCCCGGCCAGTACCCAGGAGCGATGGAACTAACCGCGCGTCAACCAAGATTCAGGTGGCTGTCCTGGACTCGGACAATCGTCATCTCCAGCGTATTTCGTCGGCGTCTGACGTCGGAGATCGCCGTCAACGCCTACGACCGCCTCCACCCATTGGTCGACCGTGGTCCAGATGTCGAAGAGCCATCCGATCCGCGGCTGGTCGGCTGCCGGCACCTCGTCGGAGGGAACGAACCAGGCCTTGAGCCCGACCGGTTTCGGATCCTCCAGCGATCGCCACACGTCTTCGGTGGAGTGGATGCGGCCGATGCCAGAGTGACCGACCACCAGCACGTCCATATCGACCTCGTCCAAGACCGCGAGAACGCCGCCCGGCCGCGGTGGCATGACATTGCGGAGTCGATGGGCGCGCGCCGCGTCGCCGTGGTGGCCGGACCTGGCGAGATGCCGGATCGCCCGTCGATGTCGTCGAGGCGTGTAGTTGCCGCCTTCGGGAAACATCACCACGGTGTCGCCGCGGCCGACCCCCTGCGCGAGGTGGCGAATCGCGCGTTGCGCAGACCCTCCCTTGTTGTCCTCGGGGGTGACGAAGGCCGCCGGCAGGCGGTTGAAGTACACGTCGATGACGGGATCCAGCCGCATCGACTTCTTCATGACGAGCCGGGGCCGGAGGCCATATCGGTTGATCAGCGCGTCCAGCAAGATGACGCTGTCACCCGGGCCGGCATGGCGACACAGCACGAGAAGAGCGTGGTCGGATCCACGCAGTCGATCGGTCGGCCAGTCCCGTATCTCGTCGTCCGGGTGGAGTGCGAACAGCTTCGACGCCGTACGAACCAGCACCCGCACACAGCGACCGAGGGCGCGATAGTGAGCATCGGTCCCGCCACTCGTCAGCCAGAGACCGAAGGCCGCAGCCAATGCCACCAGCTCGGTCCCCAGAACCACCGGCGCGAAGACGAGCAGACGCAGGACCTTGCGGGCCGGTGACCAGACCACTGAGAGCAGTCCAAGGGGAACGACCGCCGCCAAGAGCAGCACGAGGGACACGGCCAAGGTCAGGACCAGCAGGATCGGTGTGATCCAGAGCCGTGCCCATCGCGGCAGGGCGGTCATGATCGAAGGCTCCGGTTCTCGAGATATCGCGTCGTCGCCTCGCGGGCGGCCCGGATGCGTCCGGGAACCGTGGAGAAGTCCCGGTTGTAGAACTGCCTGCGGTCGGTGAACCGCCGGACGTCGATACCGGTGGGCAGGACGTGGACGGCCACGCCCTCGGGCAGGCTCGCCATCGTCGTCTGATAGCGATGGCGCCGGGCGATCTCGAACGCGACGACGGCGACCTCCCACGGTCGGCTCGGCGGCTGAAGCGGCGCGTCGAAACGCCCGACCTGGAGTACGAACACCGTGGCCGCGCCGAGTTGCATGGCTCGATCGACCGGGACGCTGGAGACCAGGCCACCGTCCATGAAGTGCTCCTCGCCGATCTTCACGGGCTCCAGCAGTCCTGGCACCGCGCAGCTGGCGAGTACGGCATCGACGAGCGGTCCGTCGGTGAACCAATGCTCTCGGGCCCGTTCGATGCTCGCGGCCACGCACTGGAACGGCATCGGGAGATCCTCGATCCGCCGATCGCCGAAGGCATCGACAAGCCGCTGCCGCAGCGGTTCAGCCGAGTGGAGGTGGGTGCCGGTGCGAACCACCCGGGCGGTTCGTCTCAGCAGCGATCCGCTGAAGATGTCACTGTCGACCATCGCCTCCCAGAGGCGGGACAGTTCCTCGACGGCGGCCCTCCGGTCGGGTCCGGCGGCGAGCGCGGCGCCGTTGATGGCGCCCACCGACGTCCCGAGAACGAAGTCCGGCCGGATCATGGCGTCGTCGAGAGCGCGCAGCATGCCGACCTGGCTCGCGCCGAGGACGCCGCCACCTCCCAGAACCCATGCCACAGGTTCCTTCAACGGTCCAGCTGCCATGGCAGTGTCCGCGTCGTCAACGGCTTGGGGTCGGACTACGCGGCGGTGTGGACTCGGCGTCGGCCGGCACCGCTTCGCGCTCGTCCGCAGTGTGCTCTGAATCAGCGGTCGCGACGCGCCCGGTCTGCTTCTCGACTCCGCCATTGATCTCGGCGCCGAGCAAGGCCGCGATCGCGGTGATCCACAGCCACAGCATCAAGACCACGACACCGGCCAGGCTGCCGTACGTCTTGCCGTACGTGCCGAAGTTGTCCACGAAGACCGCCATGGCGGCCGACGCGAGTATCCACAGTGCAGCTGCCGTGACCGCGCCGATGCTCAACCAGCCGGCCTTGGGGACGTCGCGATCCGGGCCGATTCGATAGATCACACCGAGCCCGACCACGACGAGTACCACGAGGCCGACCCATCGGATGACGTCGATGAGCGACGTGGCCGCCACCCCGATGGTGAGTTGGTCGAGAACGACCGGAAGCACCGCGATCAGACCGATGGCCACCGCGAGGAAGAGCAAGAAGCCGAACGTGAGCATGATGGCCAGCCCACGCTTGACGACGAAGTTTCGCGTCTCTTCCTCGTCATAGGCGACGTTCACGGCTTCGACGAGGCCGGCGATCCCGGCCGACGTACTCCACAACGCCAACGCCAGGCTGACGACCAACCCAATCGACAATCCCTGGCTGGAGCTGTTCGCGATTTCGTTCATCTGGTTGGTCAGAAGCGTCTGCGCCTCACTCGGCAGTCCCTGGGCCACGTTGGCGACCTGACGCTCGACGTCGGCGGGGTCATTGACCAGGCCGTAGATCATGACGGCCGCGATCAGGCCCGGAAACAGCGCGAGAAACCAGGCGAACGCGACCCCACCGGCCAGCAGGGTCACGTGGTCGTCCCCGAACCGCGTCCAGGTATGGCGGACCACCCGCCACCAGCCTCGTAACGAGAGCTTGCGGGTAGACCCGCTCCTGCGGTCCGGCGACTTCTGCTTTGTCATGGGATGGTGAGTACCCCGAGGGCGGGTGCCTACACGCTTCTCGTCAGGGCACCACCTGCCGATGAGCAGCGTCGTTACTCGGACGCACCGGCCCCTTGAGTGGGAACCGGCTGCTCAGAACGCTGCAGCAGATGTTGGCGGATGTAAGACCGATTGCTGGACAATGCCCGGGCAATTCCCTTCTTGCCGCATCCGTGGAAGTAGCCGATACACCAGTCCAATTGCTGCAACGCGTCCTCCGATGCGCGCCGGTAACGCTCTACCTCGTCTTCCAGAGCGTGCATCTCTGCGTCCTGTCCCGAGCCTGTGGATCGGTCGGTCGCCGTCATGAGTCCCTCCGAGCCCGTGCTTCGACAGCACTCATCGTCTGAGTACCCAAAGGCGCCCGACGATATCGCCAACCGCGTTCGAGTGCATCCGTTGCTGGTGACGGGAACCTGACATTTCGGTTATCTGGCGACGACGATTCCCCCGTCGTCAGGCACTAGCTCGAGGTCAGAGTCCCTCGCGATAGTGGTGCTCGGTGACCTCGTGTCGCCGGCGCTGCTGAAACATGATCAGCGAAACGACGAACCAGACTGCTCCGGCGACCATCAGGATCACGCCAAGCGCGTAGTCGGCGACGTACGGCAGGTCGACGTTGATCGCCCATGTCACGATGGCGCCCACCACGAAGAGTGCGATGCCGGCTCCGATGCCCATGAGTCTCTTCCTTCCAGTCGGCTCAGTAGACCGTCTGTGGTGTACCCATCGGACGCAGTCTGATGACTCGGTACGAGACAAGTGGGTTCGATCCGGGCGGGCTATGACTCCGGTGGGCCCTTGTCCGGATCGTGTCCCAGCGCCATCAGGCGGTTCCGCCAGGCCTCATCGCCAGCCGCCGGCCTGAGATCGTCGCGGTGCTCCAGGCGGATCCGGCCGACCACACTCTCCATGACGGCGACATCCTCCGGCGTGAGGTCCGTCCGGGGCTTGGACAAGAGCTCGAGGATTCGGTGCGTGGCCTCGGTCGCGACTTGGCTGTTGCTGGCTCCCTCGGCACGCAGCCACGCCTCCAGCTCGGCCGGCGTCATGTTGACCGCTCGCTGGAACTCCCGCCACAGGTCATCGCTCACGTCGGCCGTCGCCATGCTCGCCTCACTCCTTGCCTTCTGCCGCCGATTGCGTCCGGCGGCGGAGTACCCAGCGCGCGACCGGCATAACCGGCGGGCCGGTACGCCGACTAGCCCAGTGGTGCGAGGAGTGTCTTCTTGCCCTCGAAGGCGAACAGCATCAGGTCGACCATCCGGAAGGTGTCGCTGTCCGGTCCGAGCGTCGGGCGCCAGGTCGGGTCGGTGAAGATCGAGATCGTGCTGCCTTCGATCGCGCGGTGGAAGGTCTCGGCCACGATGCGCGCACCGACACCCCGCAGCCGGCCGGCGTTGAGCTCGGCCTCGCGCAGGATGTAGAACCACAGCGGCGTGTTCTTGAGGAAGTTGTCCCGTTGGGTCGGGGTGAGCCCGTCGAGGCTGGCGCCGTTGTTGCCGTCGCGGATCTGCGCCTTGGTGAGCTTGGTGAGCGTGACGCCCTCGCCGGTCAGGAAGGTGGCCATCTGCTGGCCGGTGGCGAGCTTGACCATATTGGCCCGGGTCAGGTTGCGAAACGCCAGGTTGTGGCTCTCGGCGGCCGGGAGGCCGGGGACCCGCCGCAGCGTGTCGGCGAGGCGGGTGTCGATCCGCATCGTCCGGTTGAACTTGTTCGCCGGGACGACGAGTCCGGGCTTGTTGGCCTCGCCGAAGTCGTACAGGCGGCGCCAGTCGGCGATCCAGTTGCTCGGCAGCCGCTCATTGCCGCCGAGGTCCCCACTCAGGCCCGTGAACGTGAACAGAAAGTCGAGCGTGCCGACGATGCCCGATTCGGTATCGAACCGGCGGTTCCACTGGTAGGCGTCGCGGATCATCGAGTGCCCGAGCCGGTACGCCGCCACCGAGAACTCGATCGGCATCGTCGGGATCTGAGTGGCCGGCGCGTTCGGCTCGAACGCCTTGCGCCCGTTCTTGAAGACGTCGCGCACGACCGCGTGCGCGGCGATCCGCGGCAGGAAGTCGGTGCGGATCATCCACTGGTAGTGCTTCGTGACGATCTCGCGCGCCTTCGCGAAGCGCAGCGCGGGCGGAGTGGATGTCAGGCTGTCGACCACGCGGTTGTGGAAGCGGATGAACGCGAGATGGGTCTGGGCGACCGCCAGGTTCTCGTCGTTACGGGGATCGGGAATGACCGCCTGGCGCTTCTTCGCCACCGTCGTCCCCGCACCGCGTGGCAGGTCGAACCCGTCCTTCGCCAGATCGGGGCCGACCCGGACTGTCTTTCCCATCTTGAGATGCAGACCGTCCGCCTCGTAGAACTTGGCCGACTTCGGATCCTGCGGCCCGGCACCGTACAACGAGTCCAGATCCAAGCTGGGCGAGCGAGCCTGGCGCAGCTGGCTCGGGGGTATCGGATCGCCGAACGTCACCTGGGTTCGGTCGAAGGTGAGGTCGTGGTCGATGAACTGACCGAGATAGGTGAAGCCGGCCGGGATCCTGGACGCTCCCCCGCCACCCACGGTCATCGCCCGGGCGAGGTTCTTCCGGTTCGCTTCGGACAGCTGACGGTTGGTCCCCCTCGGGCCCATGCGCGAGAAGAAGAACAGTGGCGTGTCGGCCGCGATATCCGCCGCGAGCCGGGGTTCCCGGCCACCGACGGTCTCGCCCAGCAGGCCCTCACCGACGACGTAGAAGCTCTCCGAACCATGCCTTTCCACGACGACCTCCCCTTGTCGATCGCTCGCCGCGAGCGAGGCCTCGTGCCCCCACAGCGGCCGGTGGCGTGAGCGTCGCACGCGGGATGCGCCGAGTCAATCGTCCACGCGCTGCCACCGGCGAAGCTTCGCCTGGGCCAGGCCCCGTCATCCGCCGTCGGCGACCCGGATCACGACCTTGCCGCGCTTGCCCGAGGCGAGACTGCGCTCGAACGCCGCGGGTGCCTCGGAGAGTCCGAACGTCGAGTCGATCGCGACGCGTACGTCGCCCGCGTCGACCAGGCGGGCCAACTCGACGAGTTGGTCCCGGCTCGGCTCGACGATGAAGAACGTGCCCTCCCCAGGCGGCTCCTCGGCGACCGTCACGAGGCGGGCACCGCGCCCCGTCAGCAGCGCAGGCGCCGCCTTGAGGAGGTCACCGCCGACCGTGTCGAAGACCAGGTCGACCGAGCTGAGCGCGTCGTCGAGCGAGCCTCGGCCGTCGATCACCTCGTCGGCGCCGAGAGCGCGTGCCTCGTCGAACGAAGACCGGGATGCGGTCGCGACGACGTGGGCGCCCCGCCAACGTGCGAGCTGAGTCGCGAACTGCCCGACACCGCCGACGGCTCCATGGATGAGCACCCGCTCACCAGTCTCCAGGCGACCGTGGGTGAACACCCCCTGCCAGGCGCTGAGCGCGGGGAGTGGAATCGCCGCGCTCTCGACATGTCCGATCGAGGACGGCTTCGGGGCCAGCGTCACCGCGGGAACGGCGGCGTACTCGGCGGCCACACCGTCGCGGTCGAACGGCGTCAACGCGTAGACCTCGTCGCCGACGGACACACCGTCGACGCCGGCTGCGACCGCCGCGACGACACCGGACAGCTCGTACGACGGGACGGCGGGGAGTCGGTCGACCGGCCACTCGAGCTCGTCACGCGTGATCGCAGCGGCATGCACTTCGACGAGCGCCTCCCCGGGTTTGAGCGACGGCGTGTCGATCGTCTCGGGCCGGAGTCCTTCGACTCCTGGCCCGTGCAGCCGGACCGCCTTCATCGTCTGCGGGATCGACACCATCTCAATACCTTCCTCTAGCGAGATACTCGCTGGCGATTTTCTTTCCGCCACTATACACTCTCGCTGTGAGCGAGAAGCGAGATCACGTGGACGAGATCTTGGCGCAATGGCATCGGGAGCGCCCCGAATTGGACGTGGCCGCCCTCGGCACCTACGGACGGCTGTTCCGCGCGGTCCAGCTCTCCCAGGACGTGCTCGCGGACGGACTCGCGGTGCGCGGGCTGCAGCGGGGCTGGTTCGATCTGCTCGCCGCGTTGCGCCGCGCCGGCGCGCCGTACGAGCTCAACCCGACGCAGCTGATGCGGGCCACCATGCTGTCCTCGAGCGGGATGACCAAGCGCCTCGACCGGATGGCGGAAGCCGGGCTGATCGAGCGACGCCCTGACCCGCACGACCGTCGCGGCACCCTCGTACGCCTGACTCGCCGCGGCCGCAGCGTCACCGACAAGGCGGTCGAGACCCATGTCGCCAACGAGGAGCGCCTGCTCGACCCACTCACCGCCGCCGAGTGCCGAACGCTCGACCGTCTACTGAAGAAGCTCCTCGTACGGCTCGAGCAAGCCCAACCGGCCGATTCAGAGGCGGCGGAATCGTGAGCGACCGGCGGACCGACTTCCCCGAGGCGTTCGACGAGCGCAGTGTCCTCACCCAGCTACTGAAGTACGTCCGCCTGACGGTGCACGCCAAGTGCGAGGGCCTGTCGCAGGAGGACGCAGTCAAGACCCCGTTGCCGGAGTCGCCGGCGATGAGCGTGGCCGGTGTGGTCAGTCACCTGCGCTGGGTCGAGGTGTTCTGGATCGACGTCATCTTCCTCGGCCGGCCGAATCCGTTCCCCGGTTCCGACGAGGACTCCGAACTGCAGATGCGGCTCGGCTTCGAACGGCCGCTGGCCGACCTGCTCGACGACTACGCCGCGCAGGCCGCCCACACCGACGAGATCGTCGCCTCGCGCGACTGGGACGAGGAGGCGCCGTACCCGGACTACGACACCGGACGCCCGATCGCGTTGCGCTACATCATCACCCACCTGATCGAGGAGACCGGCCACCACAACGGGCACATCGACATCCTCCGCGAGCTCGCCGACGGAGTCACCGGCGACTGACGCTCAGAGTCGGTGCCGCATCCAGACGTTCGGCTCGACGTACACGGCGTAGTCGTGCTCCGGCACGCACAGCACCGGAACCAGCGCTCCGGGCACCTCGACCTCTTCAGGGCGGTCGAACGCCAACCCCGTCCAGGTGCGCCACTCCGCCAACGTCCCAGTGATCACCATCGACGTCGGCGCCACCGAGTCGAAGACGGCTCCGGCTCGCACGTGGGTACGCAGCCACGCGTCGGCGGGGAGACCGTCGTCTCGGGTGAGCTTGACGTAGTCGGCCATCGGCATCTTGATGCGCTTGTGCTTCTCGTTCGGCCGGACCGGTGCGACCAGCTCGGTGAAGCCGGCTGTTTCTGCGGCGTCCCGCATGGCGGCCAGCATCCGGTGCGAGATCCCGCGCCCGAGGTGATCGGGGTGAACGGCGATCTCGAGGGCGGACACGGTGTCCGGTTCGGTCTGGCGTTCCAGGTCGGCGAAGGCCCAGGTGAGCACCCGGTCCCAGCCTGCGGCCGGCAATGTGCCACCGCGGCGCTCGGTGTGCAGGGCGAACGGCACCGCCAGCCCGCGGGCCACCTGGACCCCGTCGACGGTGGCGAGGACGTTGAGGTGGGGAAAGGCATCGATGACTCCCGACAGGAACGTCGCCGCCACCTCGTCGTTCTTCAGGAACCTCGGCCAGGCGTCCGGCATGTCGAAGGTGGTTCGGACGAAGTCGGGGCGATCGGCGTAGGGCGTGATCACGATGTCCTCGGCACCGCTCGACTCCCGTACGCCGCTGGTCGTCATGACCGGACCCTAACCGGCTCGCCGAAAACCGTTCGCGCACTGTCGGTGCGGTCCCGGAGGATGACGCCGTGATCGGGATCAGGTCGTTCTGGACGGCGCTGCCCACCGAAGGACGCTGGCTGCTGTCCACGGTGGCGATCCAGACCCTCGGGCGCGGCCTCACCCTCCCCTTCACGATCATCTATCTGCACGAGGTGCGGGGCTTCGACCTCGGGCTCTCCGGAGTCCTCATGGGGCTGATCGCGATCTCCGGGTTCGCGGCGACCGGGCCCGGCGGTTCGCTCACCGATCGCTACGGCGCCCGCACCATGCTGCTCGGCGGTCTGGTCGCGATGATCGTCGGCAACGTCGTCCTCGCCTTCGCCACCTCCCCCGCCGTCGCCGCCGTTGCCCTGATCCTGATGGGCATCAACTTCGGCGTCTCGTGGCCGGCGTTCAACGCCTTGATCGCGGCTGTCGTCAGCGGCGACCTTCGGCAGAAGTACTTCGGAGTCAACTTCGCCCTGGTCAACCTCGGCATCGGGGTCGGCGGCATCGTCGGTGGCCTCTACGTCGACGTCACCGAGCCGTCGACCTTCACCGCGATCTTCCTCGCCGATGCCGCGAGCGGGCTGATCCCGATGGCCCTTCTGCTGGGCCCGCTGCGCAATCTGCACGGCCGCGCCGAGCGGCCCGAGGGCGCCACCGGTGGCACCTATCGGGAGATCCTCCGCCAGCCCGCGGTGCGCTGGCTGACCGGCGTCACGTTCGTCGGCGTGTTCGTCGGCTACGGACAGTTCGAGGCGGGCTTTCCCGGGTTCGCTCGCCAGGTCGCGGAGGTCTCGACCCGCACGATCGGCATCGCGTTCGCCGTCAACACCGCGGTGATCGTGCTGCTGCAGTTCCTCGTCCTGTCCCGCATCAGTGGCCATCGCCGTACCCGCGTGATGGTCGTGATGGCGCTCGTCTGGGCGTCCGCGTGGCTGCTGCTAGGCGCAGCCGGGCTGGTGCCCGGCAGCATGGTCGCCGCGGCCGGGATGCTCGTCTTCATGGGCGTCTTCGCGTTCGGCGAGACCCTGATGCAGCCGACGATTCCCGCGATCAGCAACGACCTTGCCGCCGATCACACCCGAGGCCGCTACAACGCCATCAACGCCGCCGCGTTCCAGGGTGGCGCGATCCTGGGCCCGGTGGTCGCCGGCCTGCTGCTCGACCACGACCTCTCCGCGGTCTACGTCGGCCTGATGATCGTCGGCTGCGTCAGCATCTGCGGAATGGCCCGCGCCCTCGAGCGGCGGATTCCGGCCAAGGCGAACGGCGTACCCGCCGACGACCACGTCGCGACGGCAACGCCCGATCGGTCATCTACATAGGCGGGTCACGCCGAAACAGCGGGCGACGTCATCCGAGCGACTCAACCGGGCGTCGGCTGGCCCCGCCGACTCCGCCGGCCCAGGGCGACCCAAGCGACGGCTGCGGCGACCACCGCCATGACGGCGATGACCGTGTAGGCGACCGCGGCGCCGTGGTTGAACGCGTCCTGGGCCGCGGTCGTCAACGAGCTGCCGGCCGACTCGTCCAGGTTTCCCGCCACCTCGAGTGCGCCCTGCACCGAGCCCTCGGCCCGCTCGGTCTGCTCGGGACTGAGCGCAGCGGGCAGGGAGTCCTCGAGGTCATGGAGATAGACGCCCGCCATGATGGATCCGACGATGGCGATCCCGATCGACGCCCCGGCGAAGCGGCTCACGAAGTTCAGCGAGGAGCCGTCGCCCGCCTTCGCCGGCGGCAGATCGTTCATTACCACCGTCGACGGCGGCGCGATCAGCAGCGACAGGCCGATCGCAAGAACGACCGAGGCCGCGATCGTGACCCACAGCGCCTCGGAGAGCGCGATCGCGAAGCCGCCGACGGCGACGGCGGTCACGACGAGACCGAGCGGGATGGTCGCCCGCGGACCCAGCAACTGGAGCACCCGCTGGGCGCGCAGCGAGCACAACCCGAAGACGATCGCGAACGGCACCAGGAGCAGTCCCACGGTGACGATCGACTCACCCCGCACATCCCGGAAGTACTGAGGGGCCAGGAACAGGAACGAGTTGAACAGGAGGTAGGCCACGAGCAGGGTGATCGACCCGGTCGCGACCGCCGGACGCCGGAGGATCCGTACGTCGAAGAGTGGGGCCCGAGTCCCCAGCTCGCGGACGACGAACAAGGCGAGCGCGATGCCTCCCGCGACGATCCCGGCGATAACCTCGGGCGAGGTCCAGCCCCGGCCGGGTCCTTCGATGATTCCGAAGAGCAGCGCGCCCAACCCGACGGCGGACAGGACCGCACCCACCACGTCCAGCGGCGGTCGGCCACCGGGCGGAACCGGGGCTCGCGACTCGGGGATGGTCCGGGCGCCGAGCAGCACCCCCGCGGCCACGATGGGCACATTGACCAGGAACACCGAGCCCCACCAGAAGCGGTCGAGCAGAAGACCGCCGGCGATCGGTCCGACCGCGAGACCGGTCGCGCCGAACACCACGAACGCTCCGATCGCCCGGCCGCGCTCCTCGGGCGGGTACATCGAGGCGATGATCGCCAGAGCGGGCGCGGTGATCCCGGCCGCCCCGAGCCCCATCAGCCCTCGGGACGCGATCAGCGCGCCGATCGAGGGACTGAATGCCGCGCCCAGCGAGGCGATCGCGAACAGCGTGTAGCTCGCGAGGAACACCTTCCGACGCCCCAGTCGGTCAGCCAGCCCGCCGCCGAGCACCAGCATCCCCGCCAGCACGATGTTGTACGCGTCGATCGTCCACTGCAGCTCGTTGATCGGGGCGTCGAGTGCACGGCCGATGGACGGCACGGCCACGTTGGTGATCGTCATGTCGAGGCCGGCGGTGAGCGCGCAGAGACAGAGGATCCCGAGCGCCAACGACCGCTGGCGGCCGCTCGGCTGCGCCGCCAGGGGTTCGTGGTGGTGCGCGTGCAGCCGCCCGTGGTCGTGCACGACAACCCAACCTAACCAAGGACGGTCACTGATCCGGACGTTTGCCGCGGGACTCGCCGTCGCGGTCCTACGATCGCTAGGTGGACGATGTCGATCTGGCCGCCCTGCTTCGTCAGCACGCACTGAGGCATTCGGTGCCGGGTGCGGCGATCGGGGTCGTCCGTGACGGGGCAATCACAACCGCGTACTACGGCGTAGCGGACATCAGCACTGGCGAGCCGATCACGACGGAGTCGCTGTTCAGCGTGGGCTCTTTGACCAAGTCCATGGTCGCGACGGTCATTGCTCGGCTCGCCGAAGCCGGCCGACTCTCGCTGGATGAGGTCGCTGCCGTACATCTGCCCGAGCTGCGCGACAACGGCTGGGCGCAAAGCGCGACCCTGCGGGACCTACTGGCGAACCGCTCCGGGCTTCCGCTGCGCGCCGATCTGGAGTTCGGCTTCACGGGCCGAGGCAACGATGACGACGGCGGACTTCCGGGGCTCGTCGCGGACGTCGCCGCAGCAACGCCGACAACGCAGATCTGGTCCTATACGAATGTGGGGTGGTGCCTGCTGGGGCGAGTGATCGAGGTCGTGACGGACGAACCATGGGCGGATGCCATGAGCCGGCACCTGGCCGGCGCCGGAATGCACCAGACGAGCTTTGGCCACGTCGATGCCGAGCGACGTGTGTCGGGACACGAGGTGACCAAGGAGGGTACGACGCCGACCGGCCCCTGGGTCGCACCCGCGTACGGACCCGCTGGTACGACTGCCGTCTCGACAGTTACGGACCTCCTTCGGTTCGCCCAAATGCACCTCGAAGAACCAGCGCTTGCCGACCTACGCACGGTGCATGCCAACGTGCCGATCTACGGTTGGCTGGATTCGTGGTGCTTGGGTTGGGCGCGGTTCGACTGGGATGGCGGTCCCGTGTGGGGGTGGGACGGCGTCATCAACGGCGAGCGGTCGGTGCTGCGGCTGGTGCCCGATCGTCGAGCCGCCGTTGCCCTGTTGACCAACGGCAGCACCGGCAGGGCGATGTACCGCTCACTGTTCGGCGATCTGATGGCGTCGCTGTTCGGCATCAACGTCCCGCCGCTTGATCTCGACCCATCGCCGGGTGCGGCCGGTGATCTTGCGCGGTTCAACGGTGTCTACGCCTGGCCCGACCGGCGCATGGAGGTCGAGGCTTCCGGCAGCGGCCTCCTCATCAGCGACCAAAATGGCCAGAGACAGGCGCTTCCGCTCAACGAGCGAGTCTTCCTCATGGATGCCAAGGATCCGGACGAGCCGACGGTCACGTTTGGCGCGTACGACGACGCGGGCCGACCCCAGGTGCTGTACGACATGCTGTGGGGACTTCCCCGGTTCGACGCCTGAACACGGTGCGAGTCGCGGTGTGGCGCCGTCCTGCCCAGGCGGGCGCGTCCTGGACAGGACGGCGTGTCTGTGTGGCC
>JALDXR010000429.1:0-3878 GCA_032154865.1 Nocardioidaceae bacterium | reverse complement strand
TCTTCGCGACCACGATGACGAGGTCGGCCAGGATGCCGTTGCTGATGAACGTTTTCGCGCCGTTGAGCACGTAGTGGTCCCCGTCGCGGACCGCCGTGGTAGAGATGCCCTGCAGGTCGGACCCGGCGCCCGGCTCGGTCATCGCGATCGCCGTGATGAGCTCGCCAGCGGCGAAGCCGGGCAGCCAGCGGGCCTTCTGCTCGTCGGTCGCGAGGTCGAGCAGGTACGCCGAGTTGATGTCGGTGTGCACTCCGAACCCGGGACCGCTCGCACCGCATCGAGTCAGCTCCTCGATGAGTACGGCGTTGAACCGGAAGTCACGCTGGCCACCGCCGCCGTACTCCTCCGGGACCATGAACCCCAGGAAGCCCTGCTTGCCGGCTTCGAGCCATAGCTCTCTCGGTACGATCCCGGCGGCTTCCCACTCCTTGTGGTGCGGCACGATCTCCTTGTCGCAGAAGGCTCGGACCGACTCGCGGAACGCGTCGTGCTCGGGCTCGAAGATGGTCCGCCGCATGGTCACTCCTCGGGCTCGTTCGGGAGGTCGGCGCCGACGACACCGGACTCGACCAGGGCGTCGACGTCGCCGATGCCCCATCCTTCTAGGGCAGCTCGACCGTCGGTGCCTGACTGCCGTGGCGAGGTCGACAGTGTCGCGGGAGTACGCGAGAACCGCGGCGCCGGTGCCGGTTGCATCACGCCCTCGTACTCGACGTAGGTGCCGCGAGCCGCGAGATGCGGATGCTCCGCCGCCTCGGGCATCGAGAGGACCGGCGCGACGCAGGCGTCAGTGCCTTCGAAAACCTCGCTCCACTCTGCCCGGGTTCGGTGGGCGAAGGTGTCGGCCAACCGCTTGCGCAGCTCCGGCCACCGGGTGACGTCGCGCCGATCAGGCAGCTCCGCCACGTCGACGCCGACGGCCGCGAGCCCGTCGAGCAGGGCCTGCCAGAACTGTGGCTCGAGCGCACCGACCGCGAGGTGCTCGCCGTCAGCGGTCTCGTAGACGTCGTAGAACGGCGCACCGCTGTCGAGCAGGTTGCTTCCCCGCTCCGTGTGCCACGAGCCGCCGCCGAGCATGCCGACGATCATCGTGGCCAGGTGCGCCGTACCGTCGACGATGGCCGCGTCGACGACCTGGCCCTGGCCCGAGACGCGAGCCTCCAGGATTCCGGCGAGCACGCCCACGACGAGGTAGAGGCCACCGCCGCCGAAGTCGCCGAGGAGATTCATCGGGATCTGCGGCGGACCGCCGGCCCGGCCGATCGCGTGTAGGACACCCGACACGGCGATGTAGTCGACGTCGTGACCGGCCGTCTGGGCGAGTGGACCGTCCTGGCCCCAGCCGGTCATCCGGGCGTAGACCAGACGCGGATTGACCCCGAGACAGTCGTCCGGTCCGAGCCCGAGTCGCTCGGCGACACCGGGCCGGAAGCCCTCGACGAGCGCGTCGGCCGCGGCGACCAATTCCTTGACGACGCGAAGGCCCTCGGGTCGCTTGAGGTCGACAGCGACTCGAGGGCGGCCACGCATCAGCAGGTCGTACGGCGGCGGCCCGGACGTCAGGTCGTCGCCACCGGGCCGGTCGATCCGGATCACGTCGGCGCCAAGATCCGCCAGCAGCATGGCGGCGAACGGCGCCGGCCCGAGTCCGGCGAGCTCGACTACCCGTACGCCACGCAGCGGTCCGGACGTCATGATCCGATTGTGACAGCAGCGCTGTCACGATCGTCAAGACGCCACCGACTCGACCGACGCTAAACCGCAACTCGAGCGGAGCGGCGGCGCGATCCGTACGGCGATCGGGCGGTGTGACGGGCCAGCCGGGCGCCGATGGTGCTCGGTGTCGGCGATGCCGGGGTTCAGGTGCTCACGTGCTGGCAGCCAGTGAGCGGAGGGCTTGCTGGGTGTCGAAGTGGCCGTGGGGATCCCACTCGGCCTTGAGGACGGACAGGCGTTCCGCGGCGTCGCCGAAGGCCGCGCTCATACGCGCGACGCCTTCCTCACCAAGGAAGTTCGGGTACGTCGCGCCGACCGACCACGGCTCCATATCGGTCCGGACCGCCCGGCCCAGGGCGAGGTTGCTGTCGTCGTCGTCCGGGTTCTCCCAGAGCAGGAGCGGATGGACGATGAACTTCGCCTCGCGTCCGGCGAGCGGCGAATGCTCCGGTCCGAACCGGCCGACGGCGCCGCCCCAGGACACGATGAAGATCTGGGCCGGCCCGGACGGCAGCTCGGCCGCCCGGCTGACGATCCGATCGATCGCCTCGTCGGGCAGATCGACCACGTTCTCGGCCGTCCAATAGTTCCGGAAGCCGGGTGGGTCGTCGATCGAGCACTGGAAGTCGGCGTACGGAGTCGGCCCGAAGAAGTCGGCCACCGGACCGAGCGCCCGGATCGGTGCCAGGGCCTGTTCGCCGTCGGCGATGTCGTCGCCCGCCCAGATGCCGGCGACCAGGACGATCGGACGGCCTCGAAGTTCGGCCGGGACGTCGTCGTCATCGTCGGGGGCGGTGGTGAACGAGCAGGCGAGCGAGAGGTCGTCGGGAGCGGCGTTCATCACGTCGCGGAACACCCGCAGGACGTCGGTCCCGCGGTCGGCGTGGAAGAGCGCGAGCCCGCCGTAGACCTCGGGGCCGACCGGGTGCAGCGCGAGCTCCAACGCCGTCACGACGCCGAAGCTGCCGCCGCCACCACGCAGCGCCCACAGCAGATCAGGGTTCTCGTCCTCGGACGCGTGGACGATCTGACCGTCCCAGGTCACCACCTCGGCGGCGAGCAGGTTGTCGCAGGCCAGGCCGTGCTTGCGTTCGAGCCAGCCGGATCCACCGCCGAGGGTCAGGCCGGCCACGCCGGTGGTCGAGACCCGGCCGCCGGTCGTCGCAAGGCCGTGGGCCTGGGTCGCACGGTCGACGTCGTACCAGATGGCGCCGCCACCGATCCGGGCGATCTGCCGGTCGGGGTCGACGGCGATGTCGGCCATGCCGCGCAGGTCGAGCACGAGTCCGTCGTCGACGAGCGACCGACCCGCGACGGAGTGGCCACCGCCGCGTACGGCGATCGGGAGGTCGTGGACTCGAGCGAACGCCAGGGTCGCCACCACGTCGTTGACGTCGAGGCACTGGACGACCAGGCGCGGCCGGCGCTCGATCATGGCGTTGAAGAGCGTGCAGGTGTCGTCGTATTCGGCGTCGCCGGGCTCGTACACCCCGCCCTGCAGGCGGAAGCGGAGCTCGTGGACGTGTGAGCTGAAGCTGATCTCGGTCATGCCATGAGTCTCGTCGCGGCCCGGGCAGCCCGGCTTCGCCCGAAGCGGCCATTCAGCGCGATGGCCCGAACGGGCCATGCCGTCAGAGCAGACCGTGTCGAGTGGCGTAGCCGACGGCGGCCGCCCGCGACGGTACGCCGAGCTTTGTCCGGATATTGGCCACGTGTCGATGGACGGTATGCGGGCTCAGGAAGAGCCGGTCGGCGATCTGGGTGTTGCTCGACCCCTGGGCGACCAGCCGCAGGATGTCGATCTCGCGGGCACTGAGCGTCTCGCTCGCGACCGGATCGCCCACCGCCGCCGTTCCCAGGAGGGCGAACGCCTCGCGTCCGGCTCGCGCCTCGGCCGCGGCCCGATCGGCGCGGCCCAACGCCTCCAGGGCGGCGGCGAGCTCCATCCGCGCCTCGGCGGCTTCGTACGGCGCCGAGCTGACCGTGAACAGATCGACCGCGTCCTCGGCGGCCTGCCGGGCACCGTCGTGATCACCGGCCGCCGAGAGTACGCGGGTGCGGACCAGCCGGCCCCGGCCGCGCATGTACGGCGTCGCCAGCCGGGTCGCGTCGCGCTCGACGTCGTCCGCGGCTGCCTCCGCTCCGGCCACATCGCCGGTCGC
>JALDXR010000040.1:0-13365 GCA_032154865.1 Nocardioidaceae bacterium | reverse complement strand
GGCTCGCTCCGCTCGCCACAGCTGTGACGACGCTGGCCGCTTCGTGGCCGCTCGCAAGCTCGACGCTGCGTTGGATGGTTCGCTCGCAAGCTCACTCACAGTGGCATGCCTAGCAGACTCTGATCGCCGGTCGCGACCGCCGCGGCGGCGAGTGAGGACCGAGCCGCCGTCGCTGTGACGATGCAGCCGGCTTCGGCCAGGCGATCACGCTGCGCGGCGTAGTTCTGCGGATCTCCTTCGGTGCCCAGGACGTACGCGACGATCTGCGGACCGCCGTCGGCCATCACCGACTGACACACCGGTGCGAACGTCGCCGCCGGATCCTCGTGGGAGCCGTAGCCGAGCACGACATCGATGATGATCGCCGCAACCTCCGGATCGGCGCCGTGCTCCCGCAACAGGTCGACCCGGGCCTCCGGATCGATCATCGGATGGGGACGCCCACGGGTGTACTCCTCCTCACCGAGATCCAGGCACTGATGCGATCCGGGCGGCGCCGGCAAGCCCCAATCCGGGTTGATCGGCGTGTTGGAGCGCACCTCGCCGACGACCTTGGACAGCAGGGTCAGGGACTCGTAGCAGAGCGTGCCGCCGCTGAACAGCCCGCGGATCAAGGACCGGCCAGGCGACAGGCGCTGACGCGCGTCGTCGATCGAGGGCCCCAGGGTCGCGACGGTGTCCGGTGCCGCCACTCCAAGCACGCCGAGCGTCGCGGCCACGCCGGCCTCCAGCGTGCTGGCGACCTCGACACCGTCGGGAGTGGGGATGTCCGAGTCGAGACCGATCAAAGCGGCGACCAGCGGGATCTCCCCCGCGGCGGCGAGCACCTCGGCGGCCACGTCCGGCGCCGGTGGCTTGGAGACGAGCAGGATCGCCTCGGTGGCCGGGTCCGTCCGCAGGGCGTCGATCGCGGCCTTCGCCATGCGGCCCCCGACCGCGCTCGTGAGGTCTCGCCCGCCGACGCCGATCACCTGGGTCACGCCCACTCCCCACTGGTCCAGCAACGACATCGCTTCCTGCGCTCCAGTCCCGGCGGCCGCGACGATGCCAGCTCGCCCGGGGCGTACGACGTTGGCGAATCCCAGGCCGGTCCCGCCGATCATCGCCGTGCCGGCACCGGGTCCCATCAGCAGCCGACCGCGGTCGAGCGCGTAGTCCTTGAGCGCGATCTCCTTGTCCAGTGGAATGTTGTCGCTGAAGAGCAGGACATGCAGGTCAGCAGAGAGCGCCTCGTACGCGGCGAGGGCAGCGTAGTCGCCGGGCACCGAGATCACCGCGACGTTCGAGTCGGCCTGCCGGCGCACGGCATCCCGCAGCGACCGGTTGGTCACCTCCTGGTCGCCCGAGTGGGTCTCCGCGGCCTCGGAACGTACGGCGGCCTCGCCGGTCGCGAGGGCCTCCGCCACGGCATCTTCGCTGCTCCCCCGGGCCACCAGGAAGAAGTCGTTGGACCCGACGCCCTCGACGGCATCGGTGTCGACGCCTTCGGTCTGCAGGGTCGCGACGTTGGCCGGTGTCGCCATCGCCGCACTGGCCCACTCCACCCCGTCGACATCACGCATCGCACGGATGCCCTGAAGCTGTACGACGGAGTCGACGTAGGTGTCCCGGAAGACCTTGACCGCAACGCTCACACGATCGCCTCGTCTGGGCTCGCCATCCGGGTGATCCGGGTACCGATCGACTCATCCGGACCGCTGTCGCTACGCAGCGTGCGTACGACGAGTTGCGGGTTGGTGACCACCGCCAACGCACCGCCGTGCCGGATGAACCGGGTCGCAGCTCCGACCTTCGGCCCCATGCTGCCCGGTGGGAACTGCCCGGCATCCAGATACTTCTCGGCCTCGTCCACACCGAGGTGGGTCAGCGGCCGCTGGGTCGGCTTGCCGAAGTCGAGCTCGACCGCCGGCACTCCGGTGATGAGCACGAGGGCTTCGGCGCCCAGCTGCAAGGCGAGCTCCGCGGCCGCGTAGTCCTTGTCGATGACCGCGTCCACGCCGTCCCACACCCCGTCGCGCCGGCCGACCGGGATGCCGCCACCGCCGCCGGTGACCACGACGTGCCCGCTGTCGAGCAACGCCCGGATCGCACCGATCTCCACGAAGCCCTTCGGCTGCGGCGAGGCGACGACCCGGCGGAACCCGCGGCCGGCGTCCTGGCTGACGTCCCACTGGCGGTCACGGGCCAACCGTCCGGCGTCCTCCTCGGCGAAGAACGGCCCGATCGGCTTCGTGGGGTGGTCGAAGGCCGGGTCGTCGACATCGACGATGACGTGACTCAGCAAGGCGGCGATCGGCTGCCGGCGACCACACTGGCGATAGATCGCGATCGCGATCAACGAACCCAGCTGGCCCTCGGTCATGGCCCCCAGGCTGAACAGCGGCATCGCGGGCACCTCGGACCGGCCGAGCTCCTGCTGGATGGCGAGGTTTCCGACCTGCGGCCCGTTGCCGTGGACGACGACCACGCACCAGCCGTCGTCGAGCAGCGCGCAGATCGGAGCCGCCATCGCGGCGGCGTTGTGGCGTTGCTCGTCGTAGGTTCCGGCCTGGCCCTCCGCGACCAGGGCGTTACCGCCGAGCGCGACTATCGCAGTCCTGGCCACACTTCCTCACTTCGATGCAACAATCCAACGGATGCGTGACTTAGGGCCCCCGACTTGTTTAGCATACTAGCTGCGCATGGGAGGATAGTGAACGTCTCGTGACCTCACAAGCTCACGGCCCGTACGGCGCCACGCCGAAGGACGCCACCGGGCGCGCCCTTCCTCCCGAGGCCATGATGCGCTTCACCACGGCCGAGGGTCGCGTCTACCCGCTGGCGATGACGGATCCGGAGGGCTACGAGCACGCGATCACCCTGGTCGGCCTGGTTGCGAGCGAGCTCCGGAAGTCGAGTACGGACTTCGACGCCGTCCTCGCTGCGCGCGACGACCTGATCGAGCACCTGCCCGCCCTGGCCCGAGCCGCCGGCATGGAGTCAGCCGGCCTCCCCCCAGACACCATCGTCGACGCGGCGTCGTCCCTGCGCTGCCGCGAGCTGCAGGCGCCCGGCTGAGCCCAAAGTTCCTGGCTGGCCGGCACCGTGAGGGTAGGGCCTTCCTTGACACCGGTTGACCCGGGTGCCTTTACTATCGGTGAAGATTTATCTCGTCAAGTAAACGGTCGGAGGCTCGGCGATGACGGTGACTGATGGGACCGCCGAGGTGACGACGCCGCCCGGGCCAACCGCGCCGGACGAGACCTCCGGGGCCGCGGCCGCCGCGCTGGCCACCCTGATCGTCGACCTGCAGGCCCGCGGGCTCCGCGTCGAGACGCCGATCGAGCGACGCAGCGGTGGAGCCGGCCCGGCCGACTCCGGCTTCCTCTGGGTCGGCGGATACGCCGTCACCGTCCCGACCGACAACGCCGCCGCGGCCGGCTCTCCCTACGTACTGCGGGCCGAAGACGACGGCTACGCGATCTTCGAGGGCGAGGAACGACGGGCGACCGCCTCGACCCAGCGACGGCCGCGCTTCTACGACCTCGCGACAGCCGACGGCATCCCGTACTGGAAGATCGGCCTGCTGCACCTGGACTCCTTCGCCAGCACTGTCGTCCAGACCTGTTCCTACTGGGGCCGCGACGACCAGTGCAAGTTCTGCGGCATCGGGGTCTCGCTCGACTCGGGACGCACGATCGTCAAGAAGACTCCCGAACAGCTCGCCGAGGTGGCGGCGGCCGCCAAGGAGCTCGACGGAGCCGTCGACGCCACGCTGACCACCGGCAGCTCCAACGGTGTCGATCGCGGGGCGCGCTACGTCGCCCGATGCGGACAGGCCGTCAAGGATCAGACCGGGCTGCCGGTGGAGGTCCAGTTCGAGCCGCCGATGAAGCTCGAGGTCATCGACGAGGTGGCCGACATGGGGATCGACTCGGTCGGGATCCACGTCGAGTCGTTCGACCCGGCCGTACTCGCTCATGTCGCCCCGGCGAAGGCCCGGACCGGCATCGACTACTACTTCGAGGCCTGGGAGTACGCCGTCGCCCGATTCGGTGAGGGTCAGGTGTCCACGTACGTCATCTTGGGGATGGGCGAGGACCCGGACGTCACCATCGAGGGCTGCCGCCGAGCGATCGACATCGGTGTGTTCCCGTTCGTCGTCCCGCTACGTCCCGTCGCCGGCAGCCTGATGGAGGAGGTGCTCCCTCCCGAGCGCGAGTACGCCCAGCACATCTATCGCAAGGTCGCGAGCTACATGGCCGCCCGGGGCATGGACACCAGCGTCCCCAAGGCCGGGTGCGCCCGCTGCCAGGCCTGCTCCGGACTGCAGGGCGAACAGGCGCTGCTGCAGATCGGACCGCGTCCGACCGAGTTCTCAAATGCCGTCTGAACCCAGCTGGTCGGCGGGGGCGACCCTTCCGGCTCCGCAGGCGACCGGCGTGACGTGCCGGCGCGTGACGTCTGCGCCCGAGCGCGCTGACCATCACGCCATCCGGCACCAGATCTTCGTCGAGGAGCAGGCGATCTTCACCGGCTCGGACCTCGACTTCCGCGACCGAGACGGTTCGGCGCTGGCGATCAACGGCTACTGCGACGGCCTCGCCGCAGGGACAGTACGCCTGTTCGTGCTCGACGATGCCGACGGCAGCTGGCAGGGTGACCGGCTGGCTGTGCTCTCGGCCTACCGGCTGCGCGGCGTCGGCGGTCCGCTGGTCAATGCCGCAGTCGCGACCGCTGCCGTCCTGGGTGGGGCCCGGATGGAGGCCCACATCCAGCCCAAGAACGTCCGGTTCTTCCAGCGGCTGGGCTGGACGATCCAGGGTGGTCGCGAGATCTACGCCGGGCTGGTTCACCAACCCATGGCGATCGTGCTCCCGGACCCGGTCGATGCCGGGGCGACCCTGCGCCGGCTGGCGGCCGGGATCAACGCGCGAGACCTGTGACCGAACTCGTGGCGAGGTCGATGACCGCCGCCTCGGCATCACCGGCGCGCAGCGCCAGCACGCCGGTCTCGTCGATCTCGCCGACGACCGCCGCCTCGAGCCCGCGCGCGTGAAACGGCGCCAGACAGTCCGCCTCGCGGCCCGAGGGAGCGCAGAGCAGGAACCCGTACGCGGGAAAGCAGGTCAGCCATGCGGGCATGGCAACACCGGCCGGACAGGGGACGCGAGCGAGGTCCACCGTCACGCCGAGCTTGCTCCACTCGAGCAGCATCGCCAACGACCCGACCAGTCCGGCCATGCTGATGTCCTTGGCCGCGACACACGCGCCCGTGGCCGCGACGTGCGAGAGCACCCGGACGTCGTCGCCGAGCTTCGCGCTCCGCTGGTCGAAGGAGCGGAAGAACGGGAAGTCCGCGCGCATCTCCCCTTCGGTGCAGGCCGCCACGATCAGCGACTGGCCGGCGGCGACGTGGGTCATGGACAGCACCCCGCTGGCGCGCCCGACACCGAAGGCGGACAGCGCCGGAGCGCCGTCGTGCACCGTGAGATGGCCGCCCGCGAGGGTGACGTCGTACCACCCGGCCGCCTCCTTCATGCCCCGAAGGGCCTCGCGGGCGATGTCCGGAGTGCCGACGATCGTGTCGACGATCGCGAGCGGCGTCGCCCCCATGGCGGCGAGGTCGTTGACGTTGGCGAGTACGGCAGCGATGCCGGCGCCGTAGGGGTCGGCGGCGACGAACGCCGGAAGCAGGGCCTCCCCACACGCGATGACCTCCCCGTCGTCACTCCCGTCGGACGGGACGACAGCGCCGTCGTCACCAGGACCCTGCACCCAGTTGCGACCGCCGAGGACCTCGCTGACCAGGCCGATCTCGTTCTTGGCCAGGAGCGCGGGATTCGACCGGAGCGAGGCGGCCAGCTCGTCGAGCTCGACGCGATCCAGACCGTCAGCCATCACCGATCTCCTTCCTCGCCTGGGCATGGACGAGACCATTCCCTGTCGGAAAGTGGACAGGAAATGTAGTATAGGCAACGTGCCTCTTCCATCGTTCCTCAGCCTGCCGGAACGCAGCAGCAAGCCCAGAACGACCGGCCTGACGCACGTCCTCGACAAGGGCGAGACCGTCGAGTCGACGAAGTCGATCCTGGCCGCCTCGGCAGCCCACGTGGATGTCTGGAAGTTCGGATGGGGCACCGCGTACATCGACCCGACCCTGAGCGACAAGCTCAGTCTGCTGCGGTCGGCCGAGGTCCACAGCTGCCTGGGCGGCACCCTGCTCGAGATCGCCTGGACCCAAGGCAAGGCCGAGGCCTGCCTGGACTGGGCGAAGGAGGTCGGATTCGACCGGGTCGAGGTCTCCCGCGGTGTCGCACCGATGCGCGTGCCGGACAAGCACCAGCTCATCCGCCAGGCCGCCGAACTGTTCGACGTGATGGCCGAGGTCGGAAGCAAGAACCCCGACGAGGTGCCGCCGCCCGAGCAGTGGGCGAGCGAGATCGCCGGTGACCTCGAGGCGGGCGCGCAGTGGGTCATCACCGAGGGACGCGAGAGCGGCACGGTCGGGATCTATCGCAGCGACGGCTCGATCCGCGAAGACATCGTGGTGGCCGCCACCGGCGCCGGCGGGGTCGACAAGGTCTTCTTCGAGGCGCCGCGCAAGGACCAGCAGGCCTGGCTGATCCGGCTGTTCGGCCCGGAGGTCAATCTCGCCAACATCGCAAGCGACCAGGTGCTCGCGCTCGAGACCCTGCGGCTGGGTCTGCGGGCGGACACCTTCGATCTCAGCCGTTCGTGGCAACCGGCATGACGCAGCCACCGGCGTCCGTGCGAACGAATCTGGTCCCCGGCGCCTATCGCGGCGTGGCGGTGACGTCGTTCGAGGGCCCGTTGGAAGCGGCCGATCTGACCCGGCACTTCCTCGGTCGCGAGGCCTATCGCCGAACGCGTTTCATCGTCGTACGCAACGGCGACGAGACCGCGATCCTCGAGGTCCACAAGGAGTCCGACGAGCCGCTGTTCTCGCCGATCGTGTCGCTGCGGCTGCTGGCCGGTCCTGACGACTGCGCCTACGTCGACGCTCCGAAGATCGACACTGCCGTGCCGACCGCGTTGGCCGAGACGGCGCTCTCCGAGGCGCCTGGCAAGCGGGCCGTGGTCGTCCAAGGTCGATACGGCCACGTCAACTTCATCATCGATCCGACTCCGCTCCGCGTGACCGTACGTGAGGCGGCGCCGCCGTACCCGGCGAAGCTGCTCGACCAGGCTCGCCGGGTGCTCGAGCTGGCCGAAGACCTGCCGCCGATCGAGCTGGTTCCCGACGTGATGGACCTGACCGAGCGGGCAGAGCTCGCCGCCGGCACCGGCGTACTCCTCCCGTGCCGAGGCGGCGGCGTGTCGGTCGAAGGCGCGACGGTCGACTACCTGGACGAGCGACCGACTCGCCGTCCATGGACCCTGATCGGCTGCGAGCGCTCCCAGCAGATCCACGAGTGGTTCTACGGCGAACGGGCGCCGCAGATCGACATCTGTCCCCGCAAGCGTCACGGCGGCTCCGGTGCCATTCTGGCCAAGTGCTGCCTGCTCGAGACCCACATCGAGACCGACGACAAGCAGGTGGTGGTTCCCTGGGGGGCGTCGTTGGCGCAGATCGCTGAAGGGCTCTCCACGTTGGCCGACGAGTGGGAACCGACATGGGCACCCGCCTGAGCGACGCCGAGCAGTACTCCCACCTGTGGGGTACGCCCGAGCTGGCCGAGCTCTTCGAGGAGCGGGCTCGCCTCCAACGATGGCTGGACATCCTGACCGCGCTGGCGGCCGCCCAGGCACGCGTCGGACTGGTCCCGGTCGCGGCCGCCGGTCAGATCGCAGAGCACGCGCGGGCTGACCTGCTCGACTTGCAGCAGATCGGCCGCGACACCCGCAATACGTCGCACTCGATGCTCGGCCTGATCCGGGAGCTGCAACGGATCCTGCCGGAGGACACCAGGGAGTACGTCTACGTCGGCGCGACTGTCCAGGACGTCACCGACACCTGGTTCGCGCTTGTCATGCGGGACGTCGGCGCCGTGCTGTGGAGAGACCTGCACGCGATCGAGGACAGCCTGTTGACGCTGGCCGTACGCCATCGGGACACCGTCATGGCAGGCCGGACGCACGGCCAACCGGGCTCGCCCATCACCTTCGGCTTCAAGGTGGCCTCCTGGGCCGACGAGGTCCGGCGGCACGTCGAGCGGCTCGCGGACGGTCGCCATCGTTGGCTAGTCGGCCAACTCGGCGGAGCCGTCGGCACGCTGGGCTTCTTCGCGCCGGACGGACTGCGGCTGCGAGCGGAGTTCTGCGCCGAGTTGGGACTCGCCGATCCGGGCATCTCGTGGATCAGCTCCCGCGACCGGATCGCCGAGTTCGGCGGGCTGCTCGCGATGGTCTGCGGCACCCTGGCCCGGATCGGCAACGAGGTCTACGAGCTCCAGCGCCCCGAGATCGGCGAGTTGCGCGAGCCCACGACCACTGCGACTGTCGGCAGCATCACGATGCCGCACAAGCGCAATCCGGAGGGCAGCGAGCATCTCGACACGTTGGCGCGGCTGGCGCGGGCCAACGCCGCGGTGCTGGTCGAGGGCATGACGGCCGGTCACGAGCGCGACGGCCGGGCTTGGAAGGCCGAGTGGATCGCGCACCCCGAGATCTGCCTGCTGACCGGCGTCGCATTGCAACTCGGCCGGCACCTGCTGTCCGGCTTGGGTGTCGAGGTCGAGACGATGCGGGCCAACCTCGAACGTTTCGGAGACCAACTGGCGTCGGAGCAGATCCTCGCCGGGCTGTCCGCGAAAATCGGCAAGCACGCCGCGCAGTCGGCCATGCACGACGTCCTGTCCCCCAGCAGCCAGAGCGTCCACACCGTGCTGGATGCCCTGGTGAGTGACGGTCTCGCGAGCAAGGACGAGGGCCGGGCCTGGGTGTCGTGGCAGGTCGGCGATGCCGGCGCGATGGTCGACGAGGTCGTCGCCCGGGCCCGACGCGCCCGCGAGACGGAGCCGGAGGAGTTGACGTGACCCCGCCCCGGGTCGAGCTCGCCCTGCTGCCGACAGCCCTGCACCGGATGCCGCGGCTGGAGAAGGCACTCGACGCCGGGCCGCTGTACGTCAAGCGCGACGACCTCACCGGGTTCGGGATCTCCGGCAACAAGGCGCGGGCGCTCGAATATCTCATCGGCGCCGCGCTGGCCGACAAGGCCGACGTCCTTGTCACCGGTGGCAGCCCGTCGTCCAACTTCTGCGCGGCCACCGCACTCGCCGCCAGCCGGGTGGGTCTGGAGTGCGAGCTGCTGATCCCTGGCTCCGCTCCCTCCACGCCGTCGGTCAATCTCGAGATCGCGAAGGCCGCCGGCGCTCGGCTGGTCTACGACACGGTGGCCCGCCGGGAGGACCTCGACGCCGCCGTTGTCAACCACGCCGCCGGTCTTCGAGCAGCCGGGCGACACCCATGGCCGGTGCCCAGGGGCGGTGCGACTCCGATCGGCAGTCTCGGCTACGCGTACGCGGCGCGCGAGCTGGCGGCGCAGTGCAACCGCGACGGCGTGGTGGTCCGCACGGCGGTGGTCGCGACCGGATCTGGAGGCACCCAGGCGGGTCTGGTCGCCGGACAGGTCGGGTTCGGGCTGCCCTGGCGGGTGATCGGCGCCTCGGTGAGTCGTCCGGCGCCGATGCTGGCGGAGCAGATGCTTCGTACGGCGCGGGCATGCGCCAAGTCCATCGACCTCGAACCGCCGACAGCCGAGGACGTCGACCTCAGAGACTGTCGCGGCGAGGGATTCGGCATCGCCTCCGACGAGGACCGCCGAAGTGCGCGGCTCGCGCTGGAACACGAAGGTTTGCTGCTCGACGACTATTACGGTGCCAAGGCCATGACGTTGTTCCGAACGCTGATCGCCGACGGTGTGCCGACGCCCGCGGTGTTCTGGTACACCGGCGGCGTTGCCGAAGCGCTCGCGGCACTCGAACAGGGAGCATGATGACCACGTCCACGCGACGGAGCGGCCCACCGGAAGGCGCGGCCGCCCGGGAGCTGATCGACAGCGGGTTCGCGTTGGAGAACGCCGATGCGCCGTTCCTCCACGGCGGGCTGAACCTCGCCGACATCGCGCACGTCCTCGACCTGCTCCGCCGCGGGATCGTCCCCGAGACGGCAGCCCGCGATCTCCTCCGGCTGCTGCTCGAGGTCGACCAGATACCGGCGGCGGACTTCCCGTACGACCCCGAGGTCGGCGAGCCGTACAACTCGCGGGAGCGCTTCTTCGTCGACCGGCTCGGCAAGGTGGCCGGCTGGATGCACGCCGGTCGCCCGCGACGCGAGGCCGCCCGGATCGCGCTGCGGATCTACCTGCGTGACCAGCTGCTCGAGCTGGTCGGCGAGGTCGAGCGGTTCGCCCGTGAGACGACCGCACTCGCCGGTCGCCACGTCGACACCCTGATGCCCGATCAGACCTACCTGCAACAGGCGCAGCCGTCGACCTTCGGTCACTACGTGTTGTCCTTCGTCTACCCCGCACTCCGGGACGCCCGTCGCCTGCTCGCCGAGTTCGACGACATCAATCGAAGCCCGGCGGGAGCCGGATGCGTCAACGGCACCAGACTCTTGGACGACCGGTCCCACGTCGCAGCCGCGCTGGGGTTCGACGAGGTCATCGAGCACACCCGCGACGCCATGTGGCAGATCGACGGGCTCATCCACGTGCTTGCGACCGCGGCCAGCCTGCTGTCCACCCAGAGCAAGCTCGCCGAGGACCTCGAGATCTGGTCGAGTTCGGAGTTCGACTTCGTCGACCTCGCGGACGCCTACACCCGCTCGAGCGTCCTCATGCCGCAAAAGCGCAACCCGTACTCGCTGTCGATCGTCCGCGGCGCGTCCGGGGTGCTGATCGGGCGCCTCACCGGGTTCCTCGCCGTGGCCAAGAGTCCCTCCGCCCGCAGCGACAACCTGATCTTCGCGTACGGCGAGGTGCCGAGGGCCCTGGACCTGGCCATCCGGGTGACGAGGCTGATGACCGGCGTCGCCGGCACGCTCCAGGTCAACGTCGAGCGGATGGCAGAGGCGCTCGACGACGGCTACACCCAGGCGACCGATCTCAGCGAGTTCATCGTCCAGACCTGCGGGGTGGACTATCGCAGCGCGTACGACGTCGTCGGTCGGACGGTCCGCGACGCCAGCCGCCGAGGCATCCCCGGACGCGCGATCACCGGCGCGATGCTCGACGAGGCGGCGGTCGAGGTGACCGGCGAGGCGTTGGGACTGGCCGAGACCTCGCTCGACGACGCGCTCGACCCACGAGTGATCATCGGGACCCGCCAGGCCACCGGAGGTGCGGCCGCGGCGGCGATCCAGTCGATGACCAGCCAGTGTGAGACCGAGACCGCCGAGCTCGACCAGGCTCTGCGACAGCGACGAGAGGCGATCGACGAGAGTCGACGGCGGCTGCTCGAACAGGCCAGGCTCACCATCGAGCAGGTGGAGGCGGGATGAACGACCGGAGAGAGGACTCCATCCTGCTCCCCGACGAGGTGTCCGTCGTCAACATCGGACTGCCGCTGTTCGCCGATGCCGTACGAGACCAGGCGACACCGGTGCAGGAGGTCGACTGGCGGATTCCGGCCGATGGCCGAGCAGACCTGGTCGACGACCTCGAACTGCTCTACGGCAAGGCTGCCTCCGGGGTCGACGACGCGAACGCCGAGGCGGTCCGGCGACTCGACGAGAGCGTCCCGCTGCTCGTGGACGTCGACTCGGCCAAGGACGTCGTGCCCGGCATGACCGACCGCATGCTGCTGCACTGTGGCCCGGAGATCGAGTGGGACGACGTCTGCGATCCGCTGCGTCGCTCGATGCGCGCCGCCGTGGTCTCCGAGGGCCTGGCCAAGAACGTCCGGGAGGCGAACCGCTTGCTCGCCGACGGAGTCGTGCGGCTCGAACCGGCCTACCGGCACGACACGGTGCTTCCGATGGCGAGTGCGATCGGTCCATCGGCGCCGGTGTTCGTCGTCGACAACCGTGATGCGGAGACCCGGGCGTTCGCCCCGATCAACCAAGGGCCGGGCGATACCGCCTGGTTCGGCCGCGAGACGTCGGAGGCGATCGCCCGGCTGAACTTCCTCCGCGAGATCGCGGGACCGATGCTGCGCCGGATCGTCGAGACGTCCGGCCCGATCGACCTCTTCGCTCTCGCCGCGCAGGGCGTCCAGATCGGCGACGACGTCCATATGCGAACGCAAGGCACGACCAGCCTGCTGGTCCGCGATCTCCTCCCCCAGATCGCCTCGCTGCCCGACGACGGTCGAGTCGCCTTCGCAGAATACCTCCGTGGGAATCACCTGTTCTTCCTGAACCTGGCGATGGCGGCCGCGAAGGCGACGGCGTTGTGGGCCGAGCAGGTCGAGGGCTCCAGCGTCGTCACGATGATGTGCCGCAACGGGACCAGCTACGGCATCCGGCTCGCCGGCTCCGACCAGGTGTTCCTCGCGGAGTCGCCGCCGGTCGAGGACGCGATGTACTACCCGGAGTACGGCCCGGACACCGGCGCCCCCGACATCGGCGACAGCGCGATCCTGGAGCTCGTCGGTCTGGGCGGCGCGGCCGCGGCGGGCTCGCCTGCTGTCGCCGGATTCCTGCCCGGCGGCCTGGCGGATGCCGCGGCGATGACCGAGCACATGGCGTCGATCTGCGTACGCGAGAGCAGCCGATTCACCCTGCCGACCCGGGGCTATCGGGGTACGCCGCTGGGAGTCGACGTGCGTCGAGTGGTGGAGTTGAGCCGTACGCCGAAGGTGACGACCGGAATCCTGCACGCGCACTCGGGCGCCGGCCAGATCGGCGCCGGAGTCGCCACCGCACCGATCGAGTGCTTCCAGGCGGCGCTGCGCTCGCTCACCGCCCGCGGTGCCTGACCCGAGGAGGAGCCAGCGATGGGCGACCGCACCGTGCACACCACATGGAACGGCGGGATGCGGGCCGTCACGCAGGTCGGGCGGTTCGAGGTGGTCGTCGACGAGCCCGAACGGGCCGGCGGAACCGACACCGGCCCGCAGCCGACCGATCTCCTGCTCGCCTCGATAACGTCGTGCATGGCGCTCGCGATCGCGTTCGTCGCGAGGAAGCGTGGGATCGAGCTGGACGGACTGGAGGTGACCGGTGTTGGTGTCTACAAAGGCCTGCGATTCGACCGCGTCACGATCTCGGTGTCGTCCGGGACCCCGCAGGACGTCGTGACCGACCTGATCCCGGAGGCCGAGCGGCTGTGCTACGTGTCGAACACCCTGCGCCATCAGCCGGAACTCACCGTCGAGGTCACCTGACCGACCCCGCACCAGGCGCTGAGGGTAGGCAAATTGCGAAACACGCCGGCGTGTTTCGCAATTTGGCTACCGCCAGTGTGGGCGGGTCAGCGGG
>JALDXR010000039.1:0-13377 GCA_032154865.1 Nocardioidaceae bacterium | reverse complement strand
CGAGGACTTGGCGGAGCGGACGCCGCAGTGGGACCCCGAAGTCCCCACCGTCGTAGATCTCCTGGCGTGGGACGAGCCGCGGGCCGATTCGCCTGACGTCGCCGAGGCTGACGGCCGGTTGGCCTAGGCCGACCGCCCGTTCGGCGGCGTGACTCAGGCCCGGATCGGACCGGGCTGTTCGAGTTCGATGTCGCCGACCTCGACGCCTTCGTCGTCGGCTCGAACCGATCGCCGGAGCGCGGCGTGCAGCGAGTCCGGTGTGAGTACGCCGGCCAGCCGGTCGCCGTCGAGCACCGCGACCCAGCCGGCGTCGTGGCGCAGCATCGTCGCGAGGGCGTCTTTCAGCGCATCGTCACGCGCGACGAAGGCCTCCATACGCCGGGACCGATCACCGACCGTCCCGGCTCCGTTGGCGGCGTCCACCGAGATCCAGCCGCGCAACCGGTCGTCGCCGTCGAGAACCACCGCCCAGCGGGCGCCTTCGGCCGTCATCGTCCGGCGCGCCTCGGCCAGCGTGTCGTCGGCGCGAACCATCGGCGCGCGTACGAGGTCGTCGTCCTCGATCGCGGTCACGGCCAGCCGACGCAGTCCCCGGTCGGCGCCGACGAACTCCGCGACGAATTCGTCGGCCGGCGCGCCCAGGATCGCCGCTGGTGTGTCGTACTGCGCGAGCCGGCCGCCCTGGGCGAGGACCGCAACCCGGTCGCCGAGGCGGACGGCTTCCTCGATGTCGTGCGTCACGAACATCACGGTCTTGCCCAGATCCTGTTGGAGATCCCGGAACTCGTCCTGCAATCGTCCGCGCACAACCGGGTCGACCGCGCCGAACGGCTCGTCCATCAGGAGTACGGGTGGGTCGGCGGCGAGCGCTCGGGCCACGCCGACTCGCTGCCGCTGGCCACCCGACAGCTGACTCGGATAGCGGTCGCCGTAGAGGTCCGGGTCGAGGCCGACCAGGTCGAGCAACTCGCTGACGCGCTCGCGGGTGCGCTTGCGGTCCCAGCCGAGCAGATCGGGAACAGTCCCGACGTTGGTGCGGATCGTCTGGTGCGGGAACAGACCGACCATCTGGATCACGTACCCGATCCGGCGTCGCAACTTCACCGGATCGACCTTCGTCACGTCCTCGCCGTCGAGCACGATGCGTCCCGTGGAGGGCTCGATGAGCCGATTGACCATCTTGAGCGTGGTCGACTTGCCGCACCCGGACGGACCGACGAGGACCACGAGCGACTGCGCCGGGACGTCGAGATCGAGCTTCTGGACGGCGACCGTTCCGTCGGAGTAGGTCTTGCCCACACCGTCCAGACGGATCATCGGATCTTCGGTACGGTCCATATCGTGACTGTACTGTCCCAGGCGGGCATCGCTGCCGCCGCGGCCGACGACACCACCTGCTACGCGCGGACCACCAACGACTGGATCTGCGCGGCGTACTGGAAGGACTATCAGTCCGAGCTGGTCGACGCGACGACGCAGCACCTCCAGATCACGGTCGCAGCGGTCGTTCTCGGCTTCGTGATCGCCGTGCCGATGGCGGTGATCGCTCGCCGCTACGTGCCCCTGAAGGGCGGCATCCTCGGTCTCAGCACGGCCCTCTACACGATCCCGTCGATCGCGTTGTTTCCGATCCTCGTACTCTTCACCGGCATCACGATGACGACCGTCATCATCGGACTCGCGCTCTACACGCTGACGATCCTGGTCCGCAACACACTGACCGGTTTGGAGGCCGTGCCCGATGACGTACGCGAGTCGGCTACCGGCCTGGGTTACGGACGCACCAGGCTGCTCCTGAAGATCGAGTTCCCGTTGGCATTGCCGGTCATCATGGCCGGGCTTCGCGTCGCGACCGTGTCGACGGTCGCCCTCACAACAGTCGGTGTGATCGTGTCCTACGGCGGGCTCGGCCAGTTGCTGGCGGACGGAGTGCAGAACGACTTCAAGGCCGAGATCTTCGCGGCCAGCGTGCTCTGCGTGGCACTGGCCCTGGCGCTCGACGTGGTGCTGTTGGGGATGCAGTGGCTCCTGACTCCCTGGGTACGGGCGAGAGGGGCCTGATCGATGCTGGGCGACGCGTACAACTATCTGACCGACTGGTCGAACTGGACCGGCGACGACGGCATGCTCACGCTGCTGACCGAGCAGCTCCTCCTCACCATCACGGCGCTGGCGATCACGATGCTGCTCGGACTGCCGATCGCGCTTTATCTGGGCCACATCGGACGTGGCGGGTTCCTTGCCATCAACATCTCCAACATCGGCCGGGCGATTCCGACGTTCGCGGTCTTGGTGTTGCTGTCGGTCGGGTTCGTCGGAACCGACGAGCTGGGACCGTACGGCCGGGCCGGCCTCGCCACCTTGATCGCCCTCGTGCTGTTCGCTCTGCCCCCGATCATCACGAATGGGTACGTCGGCATTCGCGAGGTCGACCGCGACACCGTCGAAGCGTCGACCGGCATGGGGATGCGAGGCCGTCAGGTCTTCTGGCGAGTGGAGCTACCGCTCGCGATGCCCGTGATCATGACGGGAGTACGGTTGGCACTTGTACAAGTGTGGGCGACCGCGACGATCGCCGCTCTGGTTGCCGGTCCGGGACTCGGCAACGTCATCGTTTCAGGCTTTTACAACAGCAACTACGGGAAGGGTCTCGCCGGCGCCTTCGTTGTCGCCGTCGTGGCATTCGTACTCGAAGTGCTGACCATTGGGGCAGAGCGCCTGGTGGCGCCGGCGCATCAGCGGCGGAACACCCGGGTCGAGGCGCCACGGCGAACTGTCAGCGCCACCGTGTAAGGGTGGTGAGCTGTATGTGGGGCGCTGCCTGGTGCCCCACCGGACACGCGGAGTAGGAACTCCGGGACACAGAAGGTGGAGGCATCAACATGAAGATGCGTCATGCACTGGTGGGGGCGGCCCTGGCGTTGAGCCTGGCCGCGGCTGCCTGTGGCAACGACAGTGGAGATGAAGAAAGTGATGGCGGCAGTGGCACGGCCAGCGGGGGCTCGCTGACTCTCTCGGGTCAGAACTTCACCGAGATGCAGATCATGGCCGCCATGTACGAACAACTGCTCAGCGACGCCGGTTTCGACGTGACGACGAAGCTGGTCAGCACCCGCGACATCTACATCAAGCAGCTCGAGTCAGGTGACGTGGACGTCGTCCCCGAATACCTGTCGGGCCTCGCGGACCAGCTCAACGTCTTGCAGAACGGTCCCAACGCCGAGCCGGTGACGACCAACGATCCTCAGGAGTCGCTCAAGGCGCTGCAGCCGCTGGCCGACGCGGCCGGCATCACGATGCTGGAGCCCGCCGAAGCGACCGACCAGAACGCGTTCGCCGTCACGCAGGACTTCGCCGACGAGAACAGCCTGACGACATTGTCCGACCTCGGCGCGCTCGGCGAGCCGATCACGCTGGCCGCGGCGCCGGACTGTGAGGGCCGGCCCGACTGTCAGGCTGGCCTGGAGGACGTCTACGGCATCGACATCGAGAAGATCCTGCCGCTCGGCTTCGGTACGCCGCAGACTCTCGACTCGGTCACCAGCGGCGAGTCACAGCTCGGCCTGGTCGCGACGACGCAGGCCGACCTGGAGGAGAACGGCATGGTGATCCTCGAGGACGACAAGGGCATCCAGCCGGCCCAGAACCTCATCCCAGCCGTCAACACCGAGTTCCTCAATGATCACCCCGACGTCGCCGACGTGCTCAACGAGCTCGCCGCGGTGCTGACGACCGAGGACCTCGCCGACCTCAACGGCCGAGTCTCGATCGACCGTGAGAAGCCGGAGGACGTGGCGGCGGACTACCTTTCGGACCAGGGCTTGACGTCCTGACCACGAGCACGATCGGTCACTCGTGGCGCGCCGGCTTGCGCCGCGAGTGGCCGATCGTCGGGGGACTCACTTGTCGATGTCTCCGACGACGAAGAACATCGAGCCGAGGATCGCGATCAAGTCGGCGACGACGCAGCCTGGGATCACCCGCGGCAGCACGGCGATGTTGTTGAACGACGCCGTCCGCAGCTTCATGCGCCACGGCGTCTTCTCGCCGCGCGAGACGAGGTAGTAGCCGTTGAGGCCGAGCGGGTTCTCGGTCCACGCGTACGTCGCGCCCTCGGGTGCCTTGAGGATCTTGGGCAGTCGGACGTTCACCGGCCCCGGCGGCAGGCTGCCGAGCCGTTCGATGCAGGCGTCCGCGAGGTCGAGGGACACCTTGACCTGTTCGAGCAGAACCGAGAACCGGGAGTAGCAGTCGCCGTCCTCCCGGGTGACGACGCGGAGCACGCCGTCGGCGGCCAGCTCGTCGTAGGCGAGGTACGGCTCGTCGCGACGCAGGTCGAAGTCGACGCCGGAGGCGCGGGCGATCGGACCGGACACGCCGTACTGATGGACGAGTGGCGGCGGCAGTTTTCCGACGCCGATCGTGCGGGCCTGGAAGATCTCGTTGCCGAAGATCAGGTTCTCGATCTGCGGCAGCCGACTGCGCACGGCGGCGACCGCGTTGGCCGTGCGGCCGAGCCAGCCGGCCGGGATGTCCTCCTTGAGGCCGCCGACCCGGTTGAACATGTAGTGCATCCGGCCGCCGCTGGCCTCCTCCAGGACCTCCTGGATCGTCTCGCGCTCCCGGAAGGCGTAGAAGATGGGCGTGATCGCGCCGACCTCGAGGGGGTACGAGCCGAGGAACATCAGATGGTTCAGGATCCGGTTGAGCTCGGCCATCAGGGTGCGAAGCCAGGTGGCCCGGACCGGGACCTCCATTCCCAGCATCCGCTCGACCGCGAGGACGACGCCGAGCTCGCTGGCGAACGCGGACAGCCAGTCGTGCCGGTTCGCGAGCACGATGATCTGGCGGTAGTCGCGTACCTCGAAGAGCTTCTCGACGCCGCGATGCATGTAGCCGATGATCGGCTCGCAGTCGACGATGCGTTCGCCGTCCAGAGTCAGCCGCAGCCGGAGCACGCCGTGGGTGGCCGGGTGCTGCGGGCCGATGTTGAGCACCATGTCCTGCGTCGCGAGCTCCACGCCGCCGCCGCGCTCGTACCCGAACCCGGCCGCGCCGTCACCGATTCCGACCGTCACCTGGCGGGGTTCGCTCACGCGCCCATCCTTCCACGCACCCACCATCCGCCACCCAGACAGTGACGATCCGCCACTCCGACAGTGACGAAACGGCCTACCCTGACGGCGTGGACGATCTGTTCGAGGTGCCGGGTACGCCCTGGGTCGGAGTCAGCCCGCTTCTCGCGAAGCTGCGGCATCAGATCCTGATCGCGTCGCTCGTGGTCGTCGTCGCCGCGCTCGCCGGGCTGAGCCTGCTGCTCTCGACCGGCCTGATCCTCGTCATCGGTCTCCCGATCGCCCTCGGCGCCGCCGCACTCGGCTGGCGGCTGGTCAGCCGCAACGCCGCCGCCTGGGCCTATGCCGAGCGCGACGACGACCTCTTCGTACGGCGCGGCGTCGCGTTCCGGCGGATCGAGGTCGTGCCGTACGGCCGGATGCAGCTCGTCGACGTGACCGCCGGGCCGCTCCAGCGGATGCACGGGATCGCCACGGTCCACCTCCACACCGCGTCACCGGACACGACCGCCCGGATCCCCGGACTGACACCGGCCGAGGCGGCTCGGCTTCGGGACCGGCTCACGGCTCGCGGCGAAGCCCAGGCGGCTGGCCTGTGACCGAGCCCGCCGGTCAGCCGCTCGAGCCGTCCTCGCACCGGCTGCACCCGATCTCGCCGCTGCTCAGAAGCGGGCTGTTCGTCGTCGCGTGGGCGGGCTGGGTGATCAACGACGCCCGTACCGAAGGCTTCGACGGCAGCATGATCGGGATCTCCGGCCTGGCCGTGCTCCTTGCGGGGCTCGCCTACGGCACCGCGGCCTGGTGGTTCACGCGCTACCACGTCGACGCTGAGGAGATCCGGATCGATTCCGGCGTCTTCGTCCGACGGTCGCGCCGGATTCGCATCGAGCGACTGCAGGCCGTCGAGGTACAACAGCCGTTCCTGGCCCGGGGATTCGGGCTCGCCGAGCTGACCCTCGAGACTGCCGGGGTCGGCGAGCACGAGGCCAAGCTCTCCTTCCTGCCGTACGCCGAGGCGGTGGAGCTGCGTCGCCTGCTGCTCGAGCGGACCGGCTATGACGAGCCGGCCGAGGCTGCCGACGAGGCACTCGAACCGCTCCTCTATCGCGCCGATCCTGGCCGGCTCCTCGCGAGCATCGTGCTTCGTACCGGCTTCGTCGTCGCCAGCACCGGCACGGTGCTCGGTGTCCTGGCGACCCCGTTCGGTGGCCGGCCGGTCGGTGCCGCTGTCCTGCTCGCGGCCGCGATCGGGCTCGGCACCGTGCTCGGCCGGCAGTTCCTGACGTGGTACGGCTTCACCCTCCGCGAGACCGTACAGGGACTCAGGATCCGCAGCGGGCTGTTGTCGGTGCGATCGCAGACCGTACCGGCCGGCCGGGTGCAGGGTGTCGTGCTCGTCGAGCCACTGCTGTGGCGGATGCTCGGCTGGGCGCGGGTCGACGTCACGGTCGCCGGTGTCGCGAGCGGACTGGAGGAGCAGCGCAAGCAACTCGTCTCGGCACTCGTGCCGGTAGCGGCGAGGGACGAGGCAATCGCGTTGATGCAGCGACTGCTGGCGGCAGACCCGACCGCGGTCGAGCTGCGTCCGGCGCCGTCTCGGGCCCGGGGACTCGACCCGATCGGGCAGCCGCAGCTGTATGTCGGACTCGACGGGGTCCTGGCCGTGACCCGGCGTGGCTACTTCACGACGCGGACCGACATCGTGCCGAGGCACAAGATCCAGTCGGTCCACGTCCAGCAGGGGCCGTTGCAGGGCAGACTGCGACTGGCCAGTGTGCACATCGACTCTCCGGTCGGCCCGGTGGCGGCGATCGCGGCGCACCGGGATCAGACCGAGGCCTGGGCCATCGCCCTCGCACTCACCAAGGCGACGGTACGCCCACCGCCGTGACGACCCAGCCGAACTCCCCGAGGCCCGGTGACGCGGTCAACTCGGCGGCGGCACTCGCCTCGGTCAGGGCGCCGACGTAACCGACCGGGTCCTCGCGAGCCAACTCCAGGTCGGGCCGGGTGCCCCGAAGGCCAAGCGTCCGCAACGCCTCCCGCTGGCGCAACAGCCGACTCCCACCGGCGGCGGCCACCGCATCGAGCGCCACATCGGCGGTGACGTCGCAACTGCCGTCGTACGCGACGTCGACGGCCCGGCCACCGCGATACGACCGCAGCGAGCCGTACTCGGGCCGAGCCCCGGCGACATGGCCGTAGTCGATCGCGACGGCCAGACCGCGGTCGAGACGCCCGACGACGTCGCGCCAGGCCGTGTCGCGGGCGCGCCCGATCTCGACGCGGTTCCCCGGCTCCGACGTGGGCCACCAGCGGCGCGCCCACTCGAGATCGGACCCGGCGACGTCGTCCCCGAGCGTCTCGCGGCCCGTGGGCGGGTCGACGAGGACCTCGCGGAGCCGGCCGTCGTCGTCGACCTCGGCGACCGTGCAGGCGACGTTGTCCAGCCACTCGTTGGCGATGACGAGTCCGCTGATCCGGTCGGGCAGGGCCGGGCGCCAGTCGACCCGGTCGGGGAGGCCGGGCGGTCGCGGCCGGCGATCGACCGCCATGACGGTCAGGCCGGGCCGGATCGACACAACGCCCGCGGCCAACTCGCCGCCGCCGGCTGCCAGGTCGATCACGGTGTCGAGGTCACAGGCGGCGGCCAGCTCGGCGATGGCGCCGGCGAACAGTGGCGAAGCCGTGCTCGACGTGCGGAAGTGGTCGGCCGGCGCCTGTCGGGTGTAGAAGCCGGCCGGGCCGTAGAGAGCCTGCTCCCAGGCCTCTCGCAGCGGCATCACCGCGCCAGTCTCCCGCCCGCTATCGTTCCCCCGAATCGCTGGGGGTAGCCATATTGCGAGACACGCCCGGCGAGTCGCGCAATTTGGCTCCCGCCAGTGGTGCGGACCCAGTGGAGTGGGTCCTGTGATCCACCCCACGACGCGATCGGTATCCACCGGTTCGGCGGCCCGGCTAGCCTGGAAGCACCCACTGACTGTTGATCGCTTCGCAACAGTCCGGTACCCGACAGGGACTGGAACGAAAGGCGTAGCAGATGACCCCCACTCGCATCGGCGTAATCGGCGCCGGCCGGGTCGGCGCTGTCCTGGGAGCGGCACTTCGGGAGGCCGGCCATGACCTGGTCGCCGTCTCGGCTCGCTCCGCCGGCTCCCGTACTCGTGCCGAGACGCTGCTCCCCGGCGTACCCGTCACGTCACCGCTCGACGTCGCCCGGGCCGCGGATCTCGTTCTGTTGACCGTTCCCGACGACTTCCTGCCGGCTTTGGTCGAGGAACTCGCCGAGGCCGCCGCCTTCGGCCCGGATCACACGGTGATCCACACCAGCGGCCGGCACGGCATCGCGGTGCTCGAACCGATCTCCCGGGCCGGTGCGGCGGTTGCGGCCCTGCATCCCGCGATGACCTTCACCGGGACCGATCTCGACCTCGACCGCGTGCCGGGCGTCGTGTTCGGACTGACCAGCGACGAGCGGGCCCTCGCCATCGGCACGAAGCTCGTCTCGGACATCGGCGGGTTGATCACCTTGATCCCGGAGGACCGGAGGACCCTCTATCACGCGGCGATGGTCCACGGCGCCAACCACCTCGTCACGCTCGTGAGCCAGGCGACGGCGTTGCTGCGGCAGGCGGGCTCTACCGATCCGTCGGCTGCCCTCCGGCCCCTGCTGACGGCGGCTCTTGACAACGCGCTGGCCTACGGCGATGCGGCTCTCACCGGTCCTGTCGTACGCGGCGATCAGACGACCATCGCCGCGCACCTTCGCGGGCTGGTCGACGTGCCCGGCCCGACGCTGGACGCCTACCTCGCGATGGCCCGCGCGACCGTCGAGCATGCCGTCGCCGACGGCCGGCTGTCACGGGAGCGGGCGCGCAGCCTCACGGAGCTCTTCGACGCCGCCGTGTGGGAGGCGACGGCGTCGGAGATGATCGGCGCCGCGCCGGCCGATCCAGGGCGCCTGTGATGGACCGACCCACCGACGGGATGCCCGGCGGAAGGCTGGCCCGATGACGCCCTCGATCGCCGACACCGTCCACGAGCTCAACGAGGCACTGACGCCCTCGCGGCTCGCGATGTCCCCGGTGGCGTACGTCCCGACGATGGGAGCACTCCACGACGGCCATGCCGAGTTGCTGCGTACCGCGCGTGCCCTCGGCGACGTCGTCGTCGCGTCGATATTCGTCAACCCGACCCAGTTCGGCCAGGGCGAGGACTTCGGCCGCTACCCGCGTACGCTCGACGCCGATCTCGCCATGTGCGAGAAGGAGGGTGTCGACGTCGTCTTCGTGCCAGGCGCGGACGAGATGTACCCGTTCGGCATCGACGGCGGGCCGATGGTCGACCCGGGTGAGCGCGGCAGCGTACTCGAAGGCGCAAGTCGTCCGACGCACTTCCGCGGCGTCCTGACGGTCGTGACGAAGCTGCTGTCGATCGTCCGGCCGTCGCAGGCGGTCTTCGGCGAGAAGGACTACCAGCAACTTGTGCTGATCCGCGACCTGGTCCGGACCCTGTTCCTCGGGGTCGACATCGTTGGTGTCCCGATCGTCCGGGAATCCGACGGCGTGGCGCTTTCGAGCCGCAATGCCTACCTCACCGAGGAGGAGCGGCAGCACGCCCGGACCCTGTCGCGGGCTCTGTTCGCCGGCCGTGACGCCGCCGGCGATGGAGCCGCGGCCGTCCTCGGTGCGGCCCGGGAGGTGCTCGACGCGGTGCCACAGGTCGACGTCGACTACCTCGCCCTGACCGACCCGGATCTCGAGGCCCCTCCGGAGCAGGGCGAGGCCCGGCTCCTGGTCGCGGCACGAGTCGGTGCGACGCGGCTGATCGACAACGTCGGGCTCACCCTCGACGCCGGGGACTCCGACTCGTCCGAGCAGGCGCCGTGAGGACTTGGCTGGGCAGTGATATCGGACTGCCACCGGTTCCTGGTCGGCTGGCCGCGCCGGCACCCGGCTGGAGCATGGACGCCGACCTGGTCGTGATCGGATCCGGCATCGCCGGCCTGACGGTCGCCCTGAGCATGCGCTCGGCGGGTCGCGTCGTCGTCGTGACCAAGGACCATCTGTCGGCCGGATCGACCCAGTGGGCCCAGGGCGGGATCGCGGCCGCGATCGGCCCCGGCGACTCTCCTGAGCAGCACCTGACCGACACGCTCGTCGCCGGGGCGGGGCTCTGCGACCCCGCGGCGGTCGAGGTCCTCGTCACCGAAGGGCCGGCGGCGCTGGGGGAGCTGATCGAGCTCGGCACCCGGTTCGACGTGTCCGGCACCGGCGAGCTGCAACTGGCCCGCGAGGGCGGTCATCGCCAGAACCGGATCGTGCACGCCGGTGGAGACGCCACCGGGGCCGAGATCCAGCGGGCCCTTGTCGAGGCCGCTCGACGGGCGAATTCGGTCGAGATCATCGAGCACGCGCTCGGCCTCGATCTCGTGCTCGACGACTCCGGTGCCGTTGCCGGGGTAACTCTGCACGTGATGGGCGAGGGCCAACGCGACGGCGTCGGCGCCATCCGGGCTCCGGCCGTCGTCCTCGCCAGTGGCGGCATCGGCCAGGTGTTCTCCGCGACGACCAATCCGGCCGTGTCGACCGGAGACGGCATGGCGCTGGCGCTGCGCGCCGGTGCCGCGCTCCGCGACCTCGAGTTCGTCCAGTTCCATCCGACGGTGTTGTGGCTCGGATCCGATCGGTCCGGCCAGCAGCCGCTGATCTCCGAAGCAGTACGCGGCGAGGGAGCGTTCCTCGTCGACGACGCCGGAGTCCGGTTCCTGCAGGGACAGCACGAGCTTGCCGACCTCGCACCGCGCGACGTCGTCGCCAAGGCGATCATGCGCCGGATGCAGGAGACCGGCGCCCACCACATGTGGCTCGACGGCCGCCATCTCGGCGAGCAGCTGTGGAGCGAGCGGTTCCCGACCATCCTCGCGACCTGCCGGCGGCACGGCATCGACCCGGTCACCGAGTTGATCCCGGTCGCGCCGGCCTGTCACTACGCGTCGGGCGGCGTCGCGACCGACCTGTGGGGACGGACCAGCGTTCCCGGCCTCTACGCCTGTGGCGAGGCCGCCAGCTCCGGCGTCCACGGCGCCAATCGGCTCGCCTCCAACTCCCTTCTCGAAGGCCTCGTCTTCGCCCGCCGGATCGCCCGAGATCTTGAGGGAAGCGGCCACGGCTTCGACGATCAATCACTTAGGCCGCGACGATCCGCATCGTCTCGGTCGACGATCCACGAAGGGTTGGCGGATCGTCGGAGCCTAGGTGACGGATCGTCTCGGTCGCCAGGCGTCGTGAGCCACGTCGCCGTGCCGGCTCTGCAGGCCACGCTGACCGAGCAGGCCGGCGTTCTGCGATCCGACGCGGGCCTCCGGCAGGCGGCCAAGCAGCTGGCCGAGCTCGCGGCGGGACAGCCCGGCCAGCCCGAGACGGCCGACTGGGAGGCGACGAACCTGCTGACGGTCGCCGCCGCGTTGACACTCGCGGCGCACGCCCGCGAGGAGACCCGCGGCTCCCACTGGCGCGACGACTTCCCGTCCCGTGACGACGACGCCTGGCAGGTGCATCTCCTGCTCGCGCGCGGTGCGGACGGCGTACTGAGCATGGAGGCGCACGATGTCGACGGGTGAGATCCGGGAACGGCTGGCCGCGGCCGGCCTGAACCCTGACGAGGTCGAGGCACTCGTACGGGCCGCGCTGGCCGAGGACCTCCGTGGCGGCGAGGACGTCACGTCGGTCGCGACGATGACCGACGCGCCGGTGACCGCCGATGTGGTAGCCCGCGCGGACGGCATCGTCGCCGGGATCGCTGTCGCCGAGTTGGCCTTCGCCCTCACCGTGAGCGATGTCGAGCTGCGACGGCACGTCGACGACGGCGATGTGGTGCGCCGCGGCGATCTGCTTCTGACCGTCGCCGGGCCCGGTCGGAGCCTGCTGACGGCGGAGCGCACCGCCCTCAATCTGGTCTGCCACCTGTCCGGGATCGCGACCCAGACCGGCCGCTGGGTCGCCGCTCTGGCCGACTCCAAGGCGCAGATCCGGGACACCCGCAAGACCACGCCGCTGCTTCGCAGCCTCGAGAAGTACGCAGTGCGCTGTGGCGGCGGCGTGAACCATCGGATGGGCCTGTCCGACGCGGCCCTGGTCAAGGACAACCACGTCGCGGCGGCCGGTGGCGTCGTCGCGGCCTATCGGAAGGTGCGCGACCGCTTCCCGAACCTGCCGGTCCAGGTCGAGGTGACGACTCCTGAGGAGGCGGTCGAGGCCGTGGAGGCCGGTGCGGACGAGCTGCTGCTGGACAACATGACGGTGGCCGAGATGCGCCGGGCGGTCGAGCTCGTCGCAGGCCGGGCCCGGCTGGAGGCCAGCGGCGGCCTGACCCTGGACCGGGCGGCGGCGGTCGCCGCGACCGGCGTCGACTATCTGTCCGTCGGGGCGCTGACCCATTCGGCTCCGGCGCTCGACATCGCCCTCGATCTCCGCACGAGTTGAGGCCGCCGTGTTGCTCTGCGCCGACATCGGCAACCAGAACACGGTGCTCGGCGTCTTCGACGGTGATCAGCTCGTCCACCACTGGCGAGTCGCCACCGAGGAAGGTCGTACCGCGGACGAGTGGCATCTCCTCGTGACCGGCCTGCTCGAACGGGCCGGCTGCGCCGTCGTGGGCATCGCGGTCTGCTCGACGGTACCGATGGTGCTGCACGAGTGGCGACTGATGCTGAGTCGTTATCTGACCGACATCGAGCATGTCGTGGTCGAGCCGGGCGTGCGAACCGGCGTCCCCGTGCTGATGGACAACCCGCGGGAGGTCGGCACCGACCGCATCGCGAACGCGCTGGCCGCCGCCGATCGCTACGACGGCCCGTGCATCGTGGTCGACTTCGGCACCGCGACGACCTACGACGTCGTCAGTGAGCGGGGAGAGTACGCCGGTGGCGCGATCGCGCCGGGCATCGAGGTGTCGGTCGAGGCACTCGGTCGCCGGGGTGCTCAACTGCGCCGGGTGGAGCTGCTCCGGCCACGTTCCGTGATCGCCAAGAACACCGTGGAGGCGCTGCAGGCCGGTGCCGTATTCGGGTTCGCGGCCCAGGTCGAGGGGATGGTGGCGCGGATGATCGCCGCCCTCGGACTGGTCCGCGACCAGGTCACCGTCATCGCGACCGGTGGCCTGGCGCCGGTGGTGCTGGACGAGTGCACGGCGGTCGACGTCCACGAGCCCTGGCTGACCCTGCACGGGCTGCGCCTGGTCTTCGAGCGCAATCAGGCCTAGGCCCCGCCGCTGTCCACGCCTTAACCTCGTCGCGCGCGGG
>JALDXR010000428.1:0-3895 GCA_032154865.1 Nocardioidaceae bacterium | reverse complement strand
CCACTTTGTCCACCGTCGACCCGCCGGGCTTGTGATGCGTGATCTCGGCGTCGTAGACACCGGCCCCCACTCCGCCTGCGCCGCCGGGTCGGCACTGTCGACGACGAGCCCGTGCAGTCGCTCGGCGGGCACCTCGTCGCGGAGGAAGGCGCAGAACTGGCCGTCCTCGACGTCGGCCACCACGGTCCAGTGCCACTCCTCGTGCTGCGGCTCGACGACCTTCGCGCCGAGCGCCTCGAGATCGGCCAGGGGTTGCGTGTAGATGTCGAGATGCACCCGGTGCTTGACCGTCCTGGGCTCGGGCACCCGGTTGACCCAGATCGTGTGCTGCGGTGTCCGGCCGCGGATCTCGGTGTCACCGCCCCGCTGCCGATGCAGATCGCGGCCGAGCAGATCGGCCCAGAACCGGCCGAGTCGCGCCGGATCGACCGAATCGATCACGAGATCCTTGAACGTTGCCAACGCCATGGTCCGGACCGTACCCGCCTGCGCCGACTGCTGGTGCCGGATGGATACGCTCGATGTCGTGACGGACTCGACCACCGCCTGGGGCTACGGCCTCGCCACCGTGACCGCCACCGGTGTCGTCCTCGACACCTGGTACCCAGCGCCTATGCTCGAGCCGGCCGACGACGGTGAGCCGCCCGTGTCGCTGCGCGATCTCGAGGGAGACGACGACGTCCGGCGGGTTCGCCGCACCGTCGTACGGACCGTCGTCGCCGATCTCACGGCTCCGCCAGCCGATCCGTATGACGCCTACCTCAGACTCCATCTGATCTCGCATCGCCTGGTCCGACCGCACGGGCTCAACCTGGACGGACTGTTCGGCACCCTCAACAACGCGGTCTGGACGTCGATCGGCCCGTGCTCCCCCGACGACTTCGAGGCGACCCGAGCTCGGGCCCGGGGCGCCGGTCTCCACGTGCAGGTGACCAGCGTCGACAAGTTCCCCCGGATGACCGACTACGTCGTGCCCTCGGGGGTGCGGATCGGCGACGCCGACCGGGTCCGCCTCGGTGCCCATCTGGCCGAGGGCACGACCGTGATGCACGAGGGGTTCGTCAACTTCAACGCCGGGACGCTGGGTGCCTCGATGATCGAGGGCCGCATCTCGGCCGGCGTCGTAGTCGGCGCCGACTCCGATGTCGGCGGCGGCGCGTCGGTCATGGGCACCCTGTCCGGTGGCGGTCAGGAGACGATCTCGATCGGGAGCCGCTGCCTGGTCGGCGCGAACGCCGGCATCGGCATCTCACTCGGCGACGACTGCACGGTCGAAGCCGGCTGCTACGTCACCGCAGGGACCAAGGTCACCCTCCCGGACGGCCAGGTGATCAAGGCGGTCGAGCTGTCCGGCAAGAACGGCCTGCTGTTCTGGCGCAACTCGGTGACCGGGGCGATCGAGGCGCGGCCGCGCGGGGACAAGGCCACGGTCCTCAACCCGGCGCTGCACGCGAACGATTGAGCAACGCCTTCGACCATGCCAGCCGCCGCCCGTATCGCCGCTGTCGTGGCCGCCATCGCCATCGTGGCAACGATCGTGGTGGTGGTTCTGAACCGCTTCGATGTCGTGGAGGAGTTCGACGCCGAGTACTGCGAGGCCAAGGTCGGCGGTGACGTCGCCCGTCTCGAGCTCGACCAGGCCGAGAACGCCGCCCTGATCGCCGCCATCGGCGTCCGACGCGACCTGCCGGCCCGCGCCGTGTCGATCGCGCTCGCGACCGCGTTCCAGGAGTCGAAGATCCGCAATCTCGACTACGGCGACCGCGACTCCGTCGGCATCTTCCAGCAGCGTCCGTCGCAGGGCTGGGGCTCGGCGGAGGAGATCCAGGATCCGGTGTACGCGACCGAGACGTTCTTCGACGCACTCGAGCAGGTCGACGGCTACGAGGACATGCCGATCCACGACGCGGCGCAGGCCGTACAACGGTCCGCCGACGGCAGTGCGTACGCGATGCACGAGACGCCCGCCCGGGTGCTGGCGTCGGCGCTGACCGGGTGGTCGCCGGCGGCGTTCCAATGCGAGATCGACGAGCCCGGCAGCAGCGAGCAGCGGGCCGGCTCCGACGGCCTGACGCGCAACGCCCGCGCGGTCGTCGACGATGCGCAGGTGGCCTTCGGCGCGTTGGGCAGCTCTGCGGGCAAGACCGGCCGGACCGTGCGGTTGGACCCGCCCGTCGACGGGTCGCGCCGGCACGGCTGGGCGCTGGCGCAGTATCTCGTCGGCCAGGCCGACCGGCTCGGGATCAAGGCCGTGGCGTTCGACGGCCGGGTCTGGATCGCCGCACAGTCCGGCGACGGCTGGCAGCGCGGCGGTCGCCGCCTCGACGAGATCCGGGTCCGGGTCGCCTGACGTCCGACCGACTTGTCAGCCGCGCATCAGGATCTGGCGTGACCTGCGGCTGACAACTCGCGACGACCTACGCGCTCCCGGTGAGTCGGGCGTACGCGGCCTCGACCCGCTCGTCTGTCTCCGTGATCGCCACCCGTACGTGCCGGGCGCCAGCCGGACCGTAGAAGTCGCCCGGAGCCACCACGATGCCGCGGTCGGCGAGCCATTCAACGCTGTCCCAGCACGGCTCGTCGCGGGTCGCCCACAGATACAGCGCCCCCTCGGAGTGATCGATCCGGAATCCGGCCGCCTCGAAAGCCGCCCGGAGGCGAGCGCGTCGCCGGGCGTAGCGGTGGTGCTGCTCGATGGCGTGCTCGTCGTCGGCCCACGCCACCTGGGCCGCCGCCTGCTGCGGACCTGGCGGCAGCAGGCCGAGATGCCGTCGGGCCAACCGCAGATCGGCCACGAGATCCGGGTCGCCGGTGACGAACCCACAGCGGTAGCCCGCCAGATTGGACCGCTTCGACAGCGAATGCACGGCGAGTACGCCGGCCAGCGAGTCGTTGCGGACCGCCGCGTCGAGTACGGACGTCGCCGGCGCCCCCTCCCAGACGCACTCGAGGTAGCACTCGTCGCTCACGACCAGCGCCTCGTGCTCACGCGCCCAGGCGACCACCTTGGCCAGGTGCTCCGGCGGCAGCACGCGTCCGGTCGGGTTCGACGGCGAGTTGAGCCACACGAGGGCCGGTCGCAGTGGGCCGAGGGCGACCAGCGAATCGCTGGCGATGACGTCCGCGCCCACCAGGCGAGCGCCGACCTCGTAGGTCGGGTAGGCCAGCTTCGGAACCACCACGGTGTCGCCGGGTCCGATGCCGAGCAACATCGGCAGCAAGGCGATCAGCTCCTTGGTGCCGATGACCGGCAGGACGTCGTCGGGATCCACACCCTCGACACCCGCTCGGCGGGCCAGCCAGCCGGCGGCCGCGGCCCGAAGGCCGGGTGTGCCGGCGACAGTCGGATAGCCGGGCGAGTCGGCCGCGTCGGCGAGTGCGTCGCGGACGACGGCCGGAGTCGAGTCGACCGGGGTCCCCACCGCCAGGTCCACCGGCCCGTCCGGATGCTCGGCTGCCCGTTGCCGTGTCGGAGTCAGCCGGTCCCAGGGGACTTCGGACAGCCGAGCGGCGACCGTGCGTCGGCCCGAGGCGGTGGCGTCGGCCACGGGACGCGTGATCAGTCCTGGTTCTGCGGAGGCAGGTCGGCGATCATCGGGTGGTCCTTGTCGATGACGCCCATCTTGGCGGCTCCGCCGGGCGACCCGAGGTCGTCGAAGAACTCGACGTTGGCGGCGTAGTACTCCTTCCACTCCTCGGGCGTGTCGTCCTCGTAGAAGATCGCCTCGACCGGGCAGACCGGCTCACAGGCGCCGCAGTCGACGCACTCGGCGGGGTGGATGTAGAGCATCCGGCTTCCCTCATAGATGCAGTCCACCGGACACTCGTCGACACAACCCCGGTCTTTGACGTCTACGCAAGGCTGCGCGATGACGTAGGTCACGGGATCCTCCTC
>JALDXR010000427.1:0-3902 GCA_032154865.1 Nocardioidaceae bacterium | reverse complement strand
CAAAGTTACGACCTAGTTACAGCTAGTAGCAATACTTCCGGACGAACTTTCGCAAGTATTCTTCGGAAGATTGCTTAGTCGGCTGCGTACACACCGTCGCTGATGAGCCGGGCACTTCCGACGACTCCGGCGCTGTCGCCCATCTCGGTCATCACGATGGGCAGGTTGCCGGTCGCCAACGGCAGCGATCGCCGATAGACCACGGACCGGATCTCCGCGAGCAGCGTGTGACCCAGTCGCGCCACCCGGCCGCCGATGACGATCAGGCCCGGGTTGAAGAACGAGACCAGGCTGGCCAGGACGTGTCCGACCCGGCGGCCGCCGTCGCGTACGAGCTGAACGGAGACCGCGTCACCCTGTGCGGTCGCGGCGGCGACGTCGGCCGCGGTGAGATCGGATCGCTCGGCCAGGACCGCTGCGAGGATCTCCGATCGACCGCCGTGGGCGGCGGCCGTGGCGTCGCGGGCCAGGGCGGCACCGCCGAAGAACGCCTCCAGGCAGCCGGTGTTGCCGCAGGCGCAGGTGGGACCGAACTCCTCGACCCGGATGTGGCCGATGTCGCCGGCACACCCGTCGACGCCGCGGTAGAGCTGGCCGTCGACGACGATGCCGCAGCCGATCCCGGTGCCGATCTTGACGAACAGGAAGTCCTCGGCCCGCTTCGCCACTCCGGCGTGCTGCTCGCCGAGCGCCATGACGTTGACGTCGTTGTCGACGAGGACGGGACAACCGAGCTCGCGGGCGAGCGCGTCCCGAACCGGATAGCCGTCCCAGCCCGGCATGATCGGCGGCGAGACCGGGACCCCGGTGTGGAAGTCGACCGGGCCGGGGATGCCGATCCCCACGCCGCTCGGTCGCTCGATGTTGAGCTCGGTGAGCTGCTTGCGGGTGAGCTCGAGTGCCCGCGCCAGGGTCTTCTCCGGACCGACCCGGATGTCGTGCTCCTCGGAGAGCTGGCTCAGCACGCCGAGGCGGCCGTCGGTGATGGCCACGTCGATCGAGGTGGCGCCGGTGTCGATTCCGACGAAGCGGAGCTCCGGCGCGAGGTCGACGAGGGTGGAACGCCGACCGCCACGCGACGCGGCGGGGCCGGCGTCGGCCGCCAGCCCCAGGTCGACCAGCCGAGTCACCTCGGCGGCGATCGTCGTCCGGGACACGCCGAGGCGGTCCCCCAGCTCTACGCGGGCCTTCGGTCCCTCATCGCGCAGCAGTCGGAGGATCTTCGCCTGCGTCGCGGTCTCGGCCCGACCGGCCAGTGTCATTACCACATGTCGATGGTGCCACCTTTTGTCGGCGACTGACCATGTGGCTCACCCCCGGCCGATCTCAGATCACGACGTTGACGAGGGTCGGAGCCCGGACGATCACCTTGTGGATCTCCCGGCCGTCCACGATTCGCCGGACCGCGGGGTCGGCCAGCGCCAGCTCCTCCAGGTCGTCGTCGGCGATGTCCGGTGGCACCTGCAGCCGGGCCCGGACCTTGCCCTGCACCTGGACGACGCAGGTCACCGACTCCTGGACCAGCAGCTCCGGATCGGCCTGCGGCCAGCCCGCCAGGGCGACGGTCGGCTCGTGGCCCAGCGCCTCCCACATGTCCTCGGCGGTGTACGGCGCGACCAGGCTCAGCAGGATCGCCGTGACCTCGGCCGCCTCGCGTACCGCGGGATCGGCCGGACCCGGACCGGAGTCGATCGCCTTGCGGGTGGCGTTCACCAGCTCCATGATCCGGGCCACCATGACGTTGAACCGGAACGACTCGATCAGCTCGGTGGCGTCGTGGATCGCCCGGTGCGTGGCGCGGCGCAGCTCGCGGTCGCCGCCGGTCGGATCGACCCCGGACTCGGTGGTGACGTCATGGGCGATTCGCCAGGCCCGTTGCAGGAACCGCTGCGAGCCCGCCGGCGACATGTCGGCCCAGTCGATGTCGTCGGCCGGCGGACCGGCGAACACCATGGTCAAGCGCACCGCGTCGACCCCGTAGTTGTCGATCTGCTCGCCCAGGTCGACGCCGTTGCCCAGGGACTTGCTCATCGCCCGGCCCTGGTTGATGACCTGGCCCTGGTTGATCAGCGACTTGGTGGGCTCGACGAAGTCGACCATCCCCATGTCGTTGAGCACCTTGGTGAAGAAGCGGAAGTACAGCAGATGCAGAACGGCATGCTCGGCGCCGCCGAAGTAGTTCTCGCACGGCATCCAGCGCCGGACCTGCTCCACGTCGAACGGCCCGTCGGTGTAGTGGGGCGAGCAGAACCGGAAGAAGTACCACGACGAGTCGACGAAGGTGTCCATCGTGTCGCTGTCGCGCCGCGCCGAACCGCCGCACTTCGGGCAGGTGACCTCGATCCAATCGGTCGCGGCGGCCAGCGGCGAGACTCCCTGAGGGGCGAGATCGGTGCCCGTCAGGTTGGGCAGCTCCAGCGGCAGCTCGTCCTCGGGCACCGGCACCTCCCCACACGCCTCGCAGTGGATGATCGGGATCGGGCAGCCCCAGTAGCGCTGCCGCGAGATCAGCCAGTCGCGCAGCCGATAGGTCACGGCGCCCTGTCCGTGACCCTGGTGCTCCAGCCAACCGGTGATCGCCGTCTTCGCCACGTCGACGCTCATGCCGTTCAGGTCGATCTCGGCGCTGGCGGAGTTGATCGACGGACCCTCGCCGGAGTACGCGTCGCCGTCGAAGTCCGAGGGCGGCTGCACCGTACGGACGATCGGCAGATCGAAGGTCTTGGCGAACTCCCAGTCGCGCTGGTCCTCGCCGGGCACCCCCATCACCGCGCCGGTGCCGTATTCGGCCAGCACGTAGTCCGTCGCATAGACCGGCATCGGATCACCCGTCACGGGGTTGATCGCGTGGACGCCCAGGAAGACCCCGGTCTTGTCGCGCTCTGCCGCCAGCCGGTCGATCTCGGTCTCGCGCTTCACTTCCTCCAGGTACGTCTCGAACGCCCCGCGCTGCTCGGGCGTGCACAGCTCGTCGGCCAGGTGGGCATCGGCCGCCACCACGAAGAACGTCGCCCCGAAGATCGTGTCCGGCCGGGTCGTGAAGACCCGCACGGGCTCACTCCGTCGACCACTTGGCCCCTCGATCTCGAAGTCGACATGGGCACCCTCGGACCGGCCGATCCAGTTGCGTTGCGCGGTCAGGATCGGGTCCGGCCAGTGGCCCTCCAACTGGGCCATGTCGTCCAGCAGCCGCTGGGCGTAGTCGGTGATCTTGAAGTACCACTGGGTCAGCTCGCGCTTGGTCACCGTGGTCCCGCACCGCTCGCACTTGCCGGCGACGACCTGCTCGTTGGCCAGCACGGTCTGGTCCTTCGGGCACCAGTTGACCCACGACGGACGGCGGTAGGCCAAGCCGCGCTCGTAGAAGCGCAGGAACAGCCACTGCTGCCAGCCGTAGTAGTCCGGGTCCGACGTGTGCAGCCGGGTGCTCCAGTCGAACGACACCGCATAGCGCCGGATCGACTCGGCCTGGGTCTCGATGTTGGCGTAGGTGTAGACGGCGGGGTGCTCGTTGTTGCGAATCGCCGCGTTCTCCGCTGGCAGCCCGAACGAGTCCCAGCCGATCGGGTTCAAGACGTTGTAGCCACGCTGGAACCAGTAGCGCGCCAGCACGTCGTGCAGCGCGAAGACCTCGCCGTGGCCCATGTGGAGGTCGCCGGAGGGGTACGGATACATCGTCAGCGCATAGCGACGCTCCCGCGGATCCGGCGCGGTGTCGGTCGCCTCGGCGTCGGCGCGGAAGGGGTCCAGCCGCTCCCACACCGGGCGCCACTTCTTCTGCAGCGCCGCGACTTCGTAGGTCGCGGACGGCTCTCGGTCGCTGGTCACGGGTCCTCTCCTGGTTCTCCTCGTCAGACTGCACATGATGCCGACATGACAAAGCCCCTCACACAGGAGGGGCC
>JALDXR010000426.1:0-3906 GCA_032154865.1 Nocardioidaceae bacterium | reverse complement strand
GTACACCCCGGTGGCACCGACCGGCCCTGTCCATCCCGAGACTCGGACTCGCTAGGCCGACTTCAGCTCCGCTCGGAGCAAGCGAATGATGCCGGCGACCAGCGGCGCGACGATCCAGATCAGCGACGTGACCAGCAACTGCGACCACTCGGTCGCGCTCAAGGAGTGGCTCTCGTCGAACAGCGGCTGCTGGGCGGTGCCGAGGTCGAGCCAGGGCGCGGCGTCCTCGAGGGCGCTGACCAGGCCGAACAGGATCGACCAGGCGGTCGGGATCACGAAGTAGAGCACGATCGCCGCGGCGCTGTTCATGAACAACATGCCGAAGGCGAGTCCCTGCACGATCGCCATCAGCTGCAGGAGCGTGAAGTCGCGCGCACCGGCGAGGCCGAGGTCCCAGTCGCCGGCACCGTTGGCCAGCCCCATGCCCAGCACGTTGAACAACGCGGCCGCCGCGAGTGCGAGCGCGACCGCGGCCAGCCCGATGGCCAACACGGCGAGGAACTTCGCGATGACGATCCGGCCGCGGCTCGGCTCCAGGGTGAAGGTCACCAGCCCGGTGCGCTGCGACCATTCGCTGGTCACCAGCAAGATCCCGAGCACCGGCAGGATGAAGCCCTGCGGCGTCGCGGTCACCGCGGCGAAGTTCTCGTACGTCAGTTCGCTGGACTTGGCGGCGAACAGGAAGATCGTCACCGCGATGAGCGTGATCGCGCCGATGGCGATCAGGAGCCACATCCCCGCGCGGGTGTCGGTGACCTTGCGAAGCTCGACGCGGAACAGCCGGGACATCCGGACCCGGCGACCTTGGCTCAGGTCGATCGGCGCCGGCGAGGCGGTCAGGGCGCTCATGAGGAAACCTCGTCTCGTGCGTCGTCAGCCGTCAGTTGGAGGAACATCTCTTCGAGGCCGGCGCCATCGGCCGGACGCAGCTCGGTCAGCACGACGCCGACTCCGGCGGCGGCCCGTCCGATCTGCTCGCCGGTGCCCTTGACGATCAAGGAGTTCGTCGCCGTACGAGTGAACTCGAGCTCGGCCTGCTTGAGCGCGAGTCCGAGTGTGTCGAGATCTAGGCTGCGGACGAGCGTCCCGGACGCCGAGACGAGCTCCTCCTTGCTGCCCTGGGCGACGATCTTGCCGCGCCCGATGACCACCAGCTCGTCGGCGATCATCTCGATCTCGTGCAGCAGGTGCGACGAGAGCAGCACGGTGCCGCCGCGCTCAGCGAAGCCGCGGAGCAGCCCCCGCATCCATCGGATGCCGGCCGGGTCGAGCCCGTTGGCCGGCTCGTCGAGCACGAGCACCTGCGGGTCGCCGAGCAACGCGTGGGCGATTCCGAGGCGCTGCCGCATGCCGAGCGAGTAGTTGCCGACCCGGCGCTTGGCCTCGACGTCCGACAGGCCGACGAGCTCGAGCATCTCGTCGACCCGGCTTTCTGCGAGGCCCATCAGCATGGCCCCGAGGTGCAGCACCTCGCGGCCGCTCCGCCCGGCGTGCTGCGCCGAGGCGTCCAGGAGGACACCGACGTAGGTGCCCGGGTTCGGAATCTTCGAGTACGGAACCCCGAGGATCGTGGAGCTCCCAGCGGTCGGCGGGGTCAGTCCCACCATCATCCGCATCGTCGTCGACTTGCCCGCGCCGTTGGGTCCGAGGAAACCGGTCACGGTTCCCGGCTCGACCCGAAACGCCACGCCGTCGACGGCTAAGTGTTGGCCATAGGCCTTGGTCAACCCGTCCACTTCGATCATGGCTCCAACCTGCCGGGACGGGCGGCGAGGCGGCATCGTGCTCAGGGCGACGGCGGCCTAGACCAAAGTCGATCGTCGTGCGAACTTCGGTCGATGCCCAGCCGACTTCGGTCGGTGGGCAGCCGCGACGTCATCGCCCTAACCTGAGGCCGTGAACAGTCGCGTGCTCTCGACCAGGCTTGGGAGCCTGTTCAAGGAGCCGTCCACGCAGGTGGCGCCGCCGCCCATCACGATGTGGGGGCGGATCTGGCGCACCGCAGCCGCGGTAATCATCGGGTTACTGGTCTGGATCGACGTCGCCAGGCACCAGCTCGATGAGGCACCGGCGCTGTTCTGGATCGACCTGGGTCTCGGCCTGGCCTCGCTCGTACTGCTGCAGTACTGGCGCCGCCAGCCGTTCGCCGTGGCGATGGCCATCACGATCTTGGGCTGTCTGTCCGCCTCCAGCGCCGGTGCCTTCACGGTCGCCACCGCCTCGTTGGCGACCCGGCGCCGATGGAACGAGCTTCTGCCGTACATCGTGGTGTCGATCGGGTCGGGCCTCGTCTTCTACCAGGTGGAGCCGGTTGAGGACAGCTTCTTCGCGAACCTCGCGCTGTCGGTGCTGGTCGTGGGCGTACTCGTGGCGTTCGGGATGTACGTCGGGGCCCGTCGTGAGCTGCTCGCGACCCTCAAGGACCGCGCCGAGCGGGCCGAGCGGGAGCAGTCGATGCGGATCAGCCAGGCGCGAGCCAACGAGCGGGGCCGGATCGCCCGCGAGATGCACGACGTCTTGGCCCATCGGATCTCGATGGTCGCCATGCATGCCGGCGCGATGACGTACCGGACCGATCTCGGCGAGGCGGAGATGCGGCGTACGGCCGGCGTGATCCAGGACAACGCCCACCAGGCGCTGTCCGACCTCCGTGAGGTGCTCGGCATGCTCCGGGAGGATCGCGCCGTCGGATTGCCCGAACGGCCGCAGCCCACGCTCCGCGACGTTCCAGATCTGATCGACGAGGCCCAGGCAGTCGGGATGAACGTCCGGCTGACCAACGACGTCGGCGACCTCGAGCCGGCCCCGGACACGGTCGGTCGCAGCGCGTACCGGATCATCCAGGAGAGCCTCACCAACGCCCGCAAGCACGCCCCTGACACGGCGGTCCACGTCCGGCTCAGCGGCCAGCCCGGGATGGGCCTGACCGTCGAGGTCCGCAATCCGCTGCGGGTCGGAGCGCCGGACGTACGCGAGGCATCGCTTCCGGGCGCGGGACTGGGCCTGATCGGGCTGGCCGAGCGGGCCGAGCTCAGCGGTGGGCGGCTCCAGCACGGCCCGACGGCGTCGCGTGAGTTCGTGGTCCGCGCCGAGTTGCCGTGGCCGGAGCCGGTCGCCGCCGGAGGCGAGTCGTGACGAAGATCAGGGTGGCGGTGGTCGACGACGACGCCCTCGTCCGGGCCGGCCTGTCCCTCATCCTCGGCGGCGCGGCCGACATCGAGATCGTGGGCGAGGCCGACGACGGCGTGGCCGGCCTCGATCTGGTCAAGCGGACCACCCCCGACGTGGTGCTCATGGACATCCGGATGCCGCGCCTCGACGGTCTGGAGGCCACGGCCCGGCTCATGCGCCGCACCGATCCGCCGCAGATCATCGTGCTCACCACGTTCGACGCCGACGAATACGTCGTACGAGCGCTCGGTGACGGTGCGAGCGGCTTCCTGCTCAAGGACACGCCGCCGGAACAGATCGTCGACGCCGTACGCAAGGTCGCCGCCGGCGAGCCGATGCTGTCGCCCAGCGTCATCGCACAGCTGATCCGCCAGGTCACCATCGCCCATCCGGCCGGCGACCGCAGCACGCTGGCCAGGGAGCGGATCGATCGGCTGAGCGACCGGGAGCGGGAGGTCGCGATCGCCGTCGGCCGAGGACTGTCCAACGCCGACATCGCCGATCAGCTCTACATGAGCGTGGCGACGGTCAAGGCCCATGTCTCGCGGCTGCTCGTCAAGCTCGATGCCGACAACCGAGTGCAGATCGCGATCCGCGTCCACGACGCCGGCCTGGCCTGACCCGTCGGGAAGTGCGTCCCACCCGCCTCAGGTTTCCCATGACCTCATGGGAAACCGCACGAACCATGGCTCACAACCCATGAGGCGTGGCGTTTCCCATGACCTCATGGGAAAC
>JALDXR010000425.1:0-3919 GCA_032154865.1 Nocardioidaceae bacterium | reverse complement strand
GTGAGGTCCGACGGACTCGGATGTACGGTCGCGCCGAAGGTCTCCATCATGATCTTGCGATAGGGCTTCTGGTCGTACGACGCCCGTACCTGCCACACCTCGCAGTCGACGCCGTACGTCGCGCAGGCGAAGGCCAAGGCGCTGCCCCACTGGCCGGCGCCGGTCTCCGTGGTCAGCTTGGTGACGCCTTCGGCGGCGTTGTAGTAGGCCTGCGGCACGGCGGTGTTGGGCTTGTGCGATCCGACCGGGCTGACGCCTTCGTACTTGTAGTAGATCCGGGCCGGCGTCTCGAGAGCCTTCTCCAGCCGGCGGGCCCGATAGAGCGGCGACGGCCTCCACAGCCGGTAGACGTCGAGGACCTCGTCGGGGATGTCGACGTAGCTGTCGGTCGTGACTTCCTGGGCGATCAGCGCCATGGGGAACAGCGGCGCCAGGTCGTCCGGCCCGACCGGCTGTCCGGTGCCCGGGTGCAACGGCGGTGGCGGCGGCTCCGGCAGGTCCGGGATGAGGTTGTACCACCGGGTCGGCATCTGGTCTTCGTCGAGGACGTACTTCGTGCGCTCCGCCATCGCAGCCTCCTCCGATCGAGATGCCGACGGGAATCACGGTAGTGCCTCGGTTTTGCGCACTGGTTGTTGGCTCGGACGGTGTGCGACCCACAACAGGTGCGCCAAAGCGTGGATCAGGGCAGCGTCAGGATGCGCGGACCCGCGTCGGTGATCGCCACGGTGTGCTCGACGTGGGCGCCGCGGCTGCCGTCGGCCGTGATGATCGACCAGCCGTCAGAGCCGATCCGGTAGTCGTCGCTGCCGCCGGCCATCAGGCTCGGCTCGATCGCGATCACGAGCCCGGGCCGGAGCTGCAGGCCCCGCCGGGGTCGCGACTCGTTGTGGACGAACGGGTCCTCGTGCATCGCCCGTCCGATGCCGTGGCCGGCGAAATCGTTCTGGATGCCGTATCCCGCTTCTCTCCCGACGACCGACATGGCGTGCCCGATGTCGCCCATGCGGCCGCCGGGCTGCGCCGCGTCGATGCCGACCGTGAGGCAGCGCTCCGCGGTCTCGATGAGATCGAGGTCGGTCTGCTGCGGCGTCCCGACGACGAAGCTCGCCGCCGCGTCCGCGTGCCAGCCGTCGATGTGGGCGCCGAAGTCGACGCTGAGCAGGTCGCCATCGCGCAGCCGGTAGTCCGTCGGCAGTCCGTGCAGCATCACCTCGTTGACCGAGGTGCAGAGGACACCCGGGTACGGCGTGGGCGCGAAATGCGGCTGGTAGCCGAGGAACGACGATCCGGCTCCGGCGTCGTCCAGCACCTTGCGGGCGACCTTGTCGAGCTCACGAAGCGAGACGCCGACCGCCGCCTTGGTCCGTACCTCGGCATGGACAGCGGCGACGACTCGACCGGCGCGGCGCATCCCCTCGATCTCGCCGGTCGTCTTGAGCTCGATCACAGGCCCCTCCTCCTGATCGCTGGTCGGATAACTATACCGGTATTAGTATGACGCCCATGGTGCGCGTCCCCTTGACCACCTCGGAACGTGAGCGCGGCGAGCGACTCGGCGAGGTGCTACGTCGGGCGAGAGCCGACCGAAGCATCGTCGACGTGGCCGCCGAGGCCGGGATCTCGCCCGAGACCTTGCGCAAGATCGAGCGAGGCCGCATTCCGACCCCGGCATTCTTCACCGTAGTGGCGATCGCCGACGCGCTCGACGTGGCCGTGGATGGTCTGCTGGCCGAGGTCATGGCAGCTGCCACGACTCCGGCAGCGTAAACTGCGATACAGATAACTACGCTGCACTACGTCTGGGGTGACCGCGATGGCCATGTCGACGTCCTATCGACTCGCTCCGGAGCTCAAGCGTCTCCTCGCCGAGCGGGCGGCCCGTGAGCAGATCTCCGAAACCGCCTTGGTCACGCGATTCCTCGAGGAGGGTCTCAAGACGAGTGCCTACCCGGGCATCGCGTATCGCGACGGTCCAACCGGTCGTCGGGCGGCGCTGGTCGTCGGTCCTGACGTCTGGGAGGTCGTCCTCGCCGTCCGGCATGCACCGGGTCGGGGAGAGGCGAAGGTGCGCGATGCCGCGAAGCAGCTTGGTCTGCCGGAGGGCCAGATCAGGCTCGCCGTGGACTTTGCAGCCGCCTATCCACAAGAGATCGAGGATCGGATCGCCTTGAACGATGCAGCGGCCGAACGGGCTCGCGAGGTTGCGCAGCAGCGGGCCCGACTGCTCGCGTCGTGAGATTCCTGATCGACGAGATGTTCGGCCCGGACGTCGTCGATCGGCTTCGAGCCGCTGGGCACGACGCGGTCGGGGTACGCGACCTCGGCCTGGCTAGCAACGACGACGCGACCGTGCTCGCCCGCGCAGTGAAGGACGATCGCGTGGTTGTGACCGAGAACGTCGCAGACTTCGTGCCGCTGCTTGATCAGCGGGCCTCCACGGGCGAGCCGTTGACGCCGGCTCTGGTCGCGCTGAAGACCAACCTGCCTCGGGGAGCGGTCAAGATGGCCAACGCACTGGTTCGTCGTCTCGACAAGTGGAGCAAGGCGACGCCGGAGCCATATCGCCACGTGCATTGGTTGAGCTGAGCCTAGGAACGGCCGGCCTCAGCTTCGCGGCGTCACGAGCCCCGACTCGTAGGCGAACACGACCAACTGCGCACGGTCCCGGGCACCGAGCTTGGTCATCGAACGACTGACGTGGGTCTTCGCGGTGATCGGGCTGATCACCAGGCGCTCGGCGATCTCGTCGTTGCTGAGCCCGCGAGCCACGAGGGCGACGACCTCGCGCTCTCGGTTGGTCAGGATGTCGAGCCCGGCCGGGTGGCCGGCGTCCGGTGGCCGCGAGACGAACTCCGCGATCAGCCGCTGGGTGATGATCGGAGCCAACAGGGCGTCGCCCCGAGCCGCCACGCGTACGGCCTGGACCAGATCGGCCGGCTCGATGTCCTTGACCAGGAAGCCGCTCGCCCCGGCCCGCAGAGCGTTGTAGACGTGCTCGTCGATGCCGTAGTTGGTCAGGATGACGACGTGGACGCCGGCCAGGCGTTCGTCGGCCGCGATCCGGCGGGTGGCGTCGATGCCGTCCACGCCGGGCATCTGGATGTCGACGAGGGCGACGTCGGGCAACTGCTCGATGGCGAGGGCTACGCCTGCCTTGCCGTCGGCGGCCTCCGCGACGACCTCGATGTCGTCCTCGGCGTCGAGGAGGGCTCGGAAGCCGCCGCGGATCAAGGGCTGGTCGTCGACGAGCAGGACTCGGATCACTGCGCCGGGACCTCCGCGGTGGGCAGGTCGGCTCGAAACCCGGAAGCCGCCGGTGGCTCGGGGCTCGGCACCCAACGTCCCGCCGAGGGCGGTGACTCGCTCTCGCATGCCGATCAGTCCGACGCCTGGGACCGGCGGCTGGTCGGGCAAGGCAGTGCCGTCGTCGTCGATCTGCACGGTCAGGCCCTCGGCTCCGTAGTCGACGGTGACCGTGGCTGCCGTCGCCCCGGAGTGCCGGGTCACGTTGGTCAGCGCCTCCTGGACGATCCGGTAGGCGGCCCGGTCGACCTCCGGCGGTAGCGCGCGTCGCGTGCCGGTCAGCTCGAGCGAGACCTCGAGGCCGGTGAGCCGGGTGCGTTCGACCAGCTCGGAGAGCCGATCGACACCGTTGCCGTTCGACGACGTCTCCGGGGCGGCGCGCAGGACGTCGATCGTCGACCGGAGCTCCCGTACGGCTTCGGCGCTGGTCTCCTGGATGGCGACCAGCGCGTCCGGCACCGGCTCGCCGCGCTTGCGGGCCAGGTGCACCGCCACGCCGGCCTGGATCTTGATGATCGAGATGCTGTGCGTGAGGGAGTCGTGGAGCTCCCGGGCGATCCGACGCCCGTGACCGCGATGGTCACGCCACGACGACCGGCGCGTACGGCGGTGT
>JALDXR010000424.1:0-3925 GCA_032154865.1 Nocardioidaceae bacterium | reverse complement strand
CTGCCCGATGACTCGTCCGGCGACGTCGTCGAGCCACTCGACGCGGCGACCATCGACGGCCTGATGCCGGGCGAACAACCCAGGACCGGCGACATGCCGAGCGAGTCCGGCGGCGTGCTGACGAGCGAGCCGGCAGCCGACATGCCTCGATGAGGAGTTGTCGTCGCCCGACCTCCTATTCGGCCCGACCTTGCCGCCCGGACGGTCGTCGACGACCGATGTCGAGATGGACCGGTTCCTTCGAATCGGTCACCACTGCGACACGGCTCTCCTGGTGCCCATCCGGGTAGGAGACCGTGACGACGTACTCGCCGGGGACCGGTGCGCCGAAGGCGAACTCGCCCCCCTCGCCCGTTACAGCGGCGATGTCCGGTAGAGCGACCGGTCCAGCGGTCAGGCTGACGATGATCCCGGCGCTAGGCGTCCCCGTAGCGTCGCGTACGACTCCCGTGATCGGGATCGCCTCGGGAGGAGACATCGGTCAGCGATTATGCCTTCCACGCTTGCAGATTGTTGAAGACGCTGGTGGAGATGCGGGTTCCCGAGTTGGTCGTCGCGCCGCCGTACGCATGGACGGCGATTCCGTACCGCTTGCCGTTGACGATTCGGTAGACGGCGCTACCGCTCTGTCCCCCGAAGGTGTCGACGTCATAGTGGACCTTGCTCGGGCCGACCGAGGCGACTCGGTGACTGTCGTACCACTGTGTACCGGCCGGCTTGTCCCCGGGATATCCCGAGATGTTGGCCGTGGAAGCGAGGAGGTCTGCGTCGGAGACCACGCTGAAACCGAACCAGCCGACTTGGTTGCCGAGGTCGGACGGAATGATGATCGCGCCGTAGTCGTAGTTCTCGTCACCGCTGTCTGTCCATCCGCGCACGGTCCGGAAACTGGTCGAGGTCACGTGCCCGTGGGGGAGTTGGGCGCCGTTGCGGCCGGGCATGACGGTGATGCTGCGTACCCAGCCATCACGGCCGGCCACACCCGAGTTCTTGATGTGAACGACGTGTCCGGCGGTGGCGAGCGTATGCGGGCCGATGAACCACCCGGTCCCGATCCACGACGAGCCGTCCGCGGCCGTGATGCCGAGGGAGGCGTGCATGCACCAGGGAAATGCTCCCGTGTTGGTGATCTGGACACGATCGTCGGGCCCATGAACGGTCTCGAGAACACCTGACGCCCTCGGAGTGGGTGGTCCGAAGGACGCCTCTCCGATGTCTCGGACTTCTTCCAGTACTGCGGCCGTCCAGCCGGTGGCCATCGCCTCGGGAGTCGCCGGCCGGTCAACGTCCTCGACTTCGTCGGCGGGCTCACCGCCCGCGCCGGATGGAGTCGACGGCTCCTCCGACGCAGGCTCGACCGCGTCGGCCTCGGTGGGCTCGTTGGACACCGGCGTGTGGGCGGTTTCGTTGTCGAGCGGATCTGCCATCGGCCACACCTCTTCCATCATGGGCCGCGGATGGGGGTCTTTTTGACGGTCGCATGACGTCGTCAGCGCTGCCAGTGGCAAAGGTCCCGGGCCCTGGCGTCAACAGCCTTGCCCACGCGCAGGGGTCAGCTGACTCCGACGGCTTTCCAGGCGCCACGCACGATCTGGGTGGCTCCCTTGTGGACCGCACCGGCCTTGACCAAGATGCGGGTGGAGTCGGCCACCTGGGTCGCGGCCTGCGCGAAGGTGCTGTTCGGCTTGAGGAAGTGCAGGGCGTGATACCAGATCTGTGCGGCCACCTGGGTGTCGCCGAGCTCGGTGGCCACGAGGTAGAACACCCGGTTCGGGATGCCGGAGTTGATGTGTACGCCGCCGTTGTCCTGGGTGCCGGTGTAACGGTTGGCATAGTGCGCCGGCTGTGGGTCTTTGCCCAGGGTCGGGTTGTCGTAGGCCGTGCCCGGGTTCCGCATGGAGCGCAGTGCCTCGCCGTAGAGCTCGGGTCCCATGATCTCGTCGCCGATCAGCCAGTCGGCGTCCTCGGGAGTCTCATGGTTGGCCCACTGCGTGATGGTGGTGCCGAACACGTCGCTGAAGTGTTCGTTGAGGGCGCCAGACTCGTTCTGGTAGATCAGCCCTGAGGAGAACTGTGTGACGCCGTGCGCGAGCTCGTGCGCGACGACGTCGAGCGACCGGGCGAAGCCGGAGAAAATGACACCGTCACCGTCTCCGAAGGTCATCTCGTCGCCGTCCCAGAACGCGTTGTTGAACTTGTTGCCGAAGTGGACGTTGAGCACCAGGTCCAGTGACCGGTTGTCGATCGAGTCGCGGTTGAGTACCTGCTTGAAGAAGGTGCGTACGACACCAGCGCTGTCGTAGGCATTGATGACCTCGGCGTCCTTGGTCTCGGGCGAGCCCTCCGACCGGACTAGCTTGACGCGCTGAGTGCTGGTGTTGCCGCTGTCGTAGACCTCGCGGCGGCTGGTGCCGGTCGCGGGCGGCGCCACCTCCGCCGGTGTCTCCGCGCGGGTGATCGCGTCGGCGCGGCGCTGGCGGACGTCCCCGGAGATCTCCAGGTGGGCTTGGTCGACCGTGGGTACGGCGTCGTTGTCGGCCAGCGTCGTCTCGACGTATGGCGGCACGAAGTAGCAGATGGGGTGTGTGGCTTGAGTCATGATCCCTCCCGGACCTTGAATTGGCGAAGGGCCGTCATTGATAAGGACCCGAAAAACCAGCCGAAGATACGCGATTGCGCTTCCCATCGAGGCGCACATCGTCGCCGGATCGTTCCTTCGTCAGCTAGCAGGGATCTGTTCGCTCCCGGGCCGGATTCGACGCTGCGACGCGGGCTTTAGCAAGTTGCCGGCCCAAGTCGACTCGGCCGGCCTGCCGGGACCTCCGGGGGCACGATTGGGGACCTCTGACCATCCAGTCCGCTTTCGAATGTGTCAGATTGTCTTCTGACCTACCAGGTGGTCTGACAGGTAGCGGTAGCAAGGACGGGTTGAGGTAACGCGGGGCTGACGGCATGCATGATCGGCGTCATCTGTAGCCGAAGGTAGCGCAACTTCTGGATGCACACCCTCGCTGCCGCACGGGTTGAACCCGTCGAGCGAAGGCTGGCGCCGGAGGTTCTCATGGATCAGTTGATCAAGCCCGAAGCGGTGACGACCGCGGCCGGTTACGACCCGGCCTTCCTCAGTGTCGAAGTGTCCGTCCCGGACCTCGATCCGTCCGCGGCTGACGACGCGGTTGTGGTTGACGGCTCCCCGCGGGTCGACTACACCCACTTCTCCCTGACGATGAGCCGCAGCCGCAAGTTCGCCCACTGGGTAGCGTGGAACATCGACGGCGGCGGGCTTCAAAAGATCAGTCGTACGGACATCCCATTCGTCAAGGACCCCAGGCTGCCCGACGACGTCCAAAACGGCGACGAGCTCTACCACGACAACCGTCTCGACCGCGGCCACATCGCCCGACGTGCCGACCTGTTGTGGGGCCCGCTGGAGGTAGCGGACCAGGCCAACCGCGACTCGTTCTTCTTCACGAACATCACGCCGCAGATGGACGACTTCAACCAGAGCTCCCGCGACGGACTCTGGGGCCGGCTCGAGGACGCAGTCTTCGCCGATGTCGACGTCGACGACCTGCGGGTGAGCGTCTACGGCGGGCCGGTGTTTAATGCAGACGACCGCGAATTCCGCGGCGTACCGATTCCGCGGGAGTTCTGGAAGGCCATCGCATTCGTCGAATCCGGCACGCTCAAGACAAGCGCATTCATGCTGACCCAGAACCTGGATCACATGGAGCTGCTGGACCTCGATGAGTTCAGGGTGTTCCAGGTGTCGATTGCCGACCTTGAAGAACGGACGAAGGTACGCTTTCCCGACGCACTCAGTACGTCCGACTCCGGTGTGCGCATCGAAGCGGTCGGACCGCAATCGCCTCTAGAAAACATGTCCGACATCTCATGGGGATGATGATGCAGGTCACGGTTTCTC
>JALDXR010000423.1:0-3935 GCA_032154865.1 Nocardioidaceae bacterium | reverse complement strand
CGGACGGCTTCAACCGGCTGATCATGGCGGCCAACCTCACCTGGCGCGAGGCGGCACTGCTGCGGGCGTACGCGAAGTATCTGCGCCAGGCCGGCATCCCGTTCAGCCGGGCCTACATCGAGGCGTCGCTGCTGGCCAACGTGCCGATCACCCGGATGCTGGTGGCGCTGTTCGAGGCCAGGTTCGATCCCGAGATACCGGGTCCGGAGGCCGACGCCGAGGCCCGGGTGGCCGCCGTCGAGGCTCTCCAGGCGGAGATCGAGAAGGCCCTGGACGATGTCGCGAGCCTCGATCAGGACCGGATCCTGCGCTTCTACCTGTCGCTGATCGGCGCCACACTGCGGACGAACTACTTCCAGGGCGACGGCGACGACCGGGCGACGCCGTACTTCTCCTTCAAGCTCGACTCGGTGCGGATCGACGAGCTGCCGCAGCCGCGTCCCCGCTACGAGATCTTCGTCTACTCGCCGAGGGTCGAGGGCGTCCACCTGCGGTTCGGCGCGGTCGCCCGTGGCGGCCTGCGCTGGTCCGATCGCGCCGAGGACTTCCGGACCGAGGTGCTCGGCCTGGTCAAGGCGCAGATGGTCAAGAACGCGGTGATCGTGCCGGTCGGCTCGAAGGGCGGCTTCTACTGCAAGCAGCTGCCCGATGCTTCCGAGGGCCGCGAGGCATGGCTCAACGAGGGGATCGCCTGCTACAAGACGTTCATCTCCGGCCTGCTCGACGTCACCGACAACCTGGTCGGCGGCGAGACGGTGCCGCCGCCCCGAGTGGTGCGCTACGACGGCGACGACAACTACCTCGTGGTCGCCGCCGACAAGGGCACCGCGACGTTCTCCGACATCGCCAACGAGGTCGCGCTGGACTACGGCTTCTGGCTCGGCGACGCGTTCGCCTCCGGCGGCTCGGCCGGTTACGACCACAAGGCGATGGGCATCACCGCCCGCGGCGCGTGGGTCTCGGTCCAGCGGCACTTCCGCGAGATGGGCATCGACTGCCAGAACGAGGACTTCACCTGCGTGGGCGTCGGCGACATGTCGGGCGACGTTTTCGGCAACGGCATGCTGCTGTCGGAGCACATCGGGCTGCTCGCCGCGTTCGACCACCGGCACATCTTCATCGACCCCGACCCGGATCCGGCCGCCTCCTACGCCGAGCGCCGCCGGCTCTACGACCTGCCTCGTTCGAGCTGGGCCGACTACGACGAGAGCCTGATCTCCGAGGGCGGCGGCGTCTTCGCCCGTTCGCTCAAGTCGATCCCGATCACATCTCAGATGCGATCGGCACTCGGCATCGAGGACGAGGTCGAGAAGCTGACCTCGGCGGAGTTGCTGACCGCGATCCTCAAGTCCCCGGTCGACCTGCTGTGGAACGGCGGCATCGGCACGTACGTCAAGGCGAGCAGCGAGACCGACGCCGATGTCGGCGACAAGGCCAACGACGCGATCCGGGTCGACGGCTCCGAGCTGCGCTGCCGCTGCATCGGCGAGGGCGGCAACCTGGGCCTGACGCAGCTCGGCCGGATCGAGTACGCCCGGGCCGGCGGCCGGGTCAACACCGACTTCATCGACAACTCGGCCGGAGTCGACTGCTCCGACCACGAGGTGAACATCAAGATCCTGCTCGACCGGGTCGTGGCCGACGGCGACCTGACGGGCAAGCAGCGCAACAAGCTGCTCACCGCGATGACCGAAGAGGTCGCGGATCTGGTCCTCGACGACAACTACCAGCAGAACGTCGCGCTGGCCAACAGCGAAGACCAGGCGCCGGCGCTGATACACGTCCACGCCGACTGGATCAAGCGCCTGGTGAAGCTGGGCAAGCTCGATCGGGAGCTGGAGTTCCTCCCATCGACCAAGGAGTTCGCGCAGCGGCTCTCGGACGGCGATGGGCTCAGCGCCCCGGAGCTGTCGGTGTTGCTGGCGTACACGAAGATCGTGCTGACCGAGGACCTGCTCGAAGCGGACCTCGCCGACGATCCGTTGCTGCGCGACCACCTCTACAGCTACTTCCCGTCCGTGATGCGGCGGGACTACCGGGATCAGATCGACGAGCATCCGCTGCGTCGCCAGATCGTGGTGACGCAGATCGTCAACGGTCTGGTCAACGGCGCCGGGATCACCTTCTATCACCGGCTGTCCGGCGAGACCGGCGCCCGGGCCGACGAGCTCGCCCGCGCCCACGCCACCGCGCAGGAGATCTTCGACACCCGCTCCCTGGTCACCGAGATCAACGCGCTCGACAACCAGATCGACGCACTGGTCCAGACCCACATGCGACTGGCCGTGCGAACCCTCACCGAGCGGGTCACCCGGTGGCTGGTCAACAACCGTCGGCATGTCGATGCGAGCGACACCGTCAAGTACTTCGAGCCGATGGCCCAGCGGGTCGTACGCGATCTGCCGGAACTCCTCGTCGGTCGGGAGCGGGCGGCGCTGGAGGAGCGGGCGGCCGAGCTCGAAGCCGACGGGGCCTCGGCCGAGCTCGCCCTTCGCGTGGCGTCGATGCCGCCGGCCTATATGGCGCTCAACATCGTCGACATCGCCCAGGCCGTGTCGCTGGACCCGCTGGAGGTGGCCCGGATCCACTTCACGCTCGGCGACCGGCTGGGCTTGGACCACCTCACCGCGCGGATCCTGGCGCTGCCGCGGGACGACCGGTGGCGCACGATGGCCCGGGCGACGTTGCGCGACGACCTGCACGCGGTCCACGCCCAGCTGACCTGGCGGGTGCTGGCCACGACCGCGCCGGACAGCACGCCGGCCGACCGCATCGACGAGTGGAGCGCCACCGAGGGCGTGGTGCTCCAACGAGCGATGGGGACCCTGGAGGAGATCTGGAGCGAGGACACTCCCGACCTCGCCCGGCTGTCGGTCGGCCTTCGGGTCGTACGGTCGCTGGTGTCGGGGTAGGGAACGGCCCGCCCGATCCGTACCACTACGGTGTGGGGCTGCAGGTCGTCGAGAAGGTCGCGGTCCGACATCGCGATCGTGGAGAAAGTGATGAGTAGATCTCTCGCGACGCGGTTTGTCGCGCCCGCAGCCGTGCTCACCCTCGCCGTCGGACTCGTCGGCGCGACGGATCCGGTCTCCGGATCACAGACCACCGCCTCCACCGCGGCTCCGGACCGCGCGTCGGCTGGGCGCACTGCCGGCGGATCAACTACCGCGTCAATTTCGACCACGCCCCGGCGCGGTCGCGGTGGCACGTCAACGAAGCGGTACGCCGGTTGAAGCGGGCCACCGGGATGCGGTTCCACTACGGCGGCCGCACCCAGGCCAAGCCGACCCCGAACGGGAACAACTACCCGCGCGGCGTCAAGCTCGTGATCGGCTGGGCAGGCCCGAGGAGCAAGCATCTCGCGCCCGGACAGGGCGGCGTCGGTGGCTGGGCGGCCCGCAGCGACGGCGCGATCGCCAGTGGCTTCGTGATCATCAACTACCGGATCCGGATGGCTCCGGGGTTCGGCCGGGGACCGAGGAGCGGCGTCCAGGGCACCCGCGGGCAGGTCCTCATGCACGAGCTCGCGCACACGGTCGGGTTGGCACACGTCAGGGCCAAGCCACAGATCATGTTCCCGAAGGCCACCCGCAAGCGCGCCACCTGGGGTGCCGGCGACTGGCACGGCCTGCGCCGGCAGGGTCGCCGCGCTGGCTGTCTCTGACGCCGGTTAGGTCAGGTCGGGTCGGCGCCGGACTCCTCCGGCGAGAACAACGTCAGCTGCAGGTCCTCCGGCGCCGCGACCCGGGCGTTGACGTGGCCCCATGGCGTCGGTTTCCCCGGCGCCAGGACCGTCGCGCCGTGTGCCGCGAGCCGGTCGGTGACCGCCTGCGAGTCGTCGACCTCGAGAGCCAGCCGGATGTGGCCCGCGACCCGCCGACCGACCTCCAGATCGTCGACCCGGGCCGCCTCGGCCTCGTCGAGCAGCTCCAGGG
>JALDXR010000422.1:0-3938 GCA_032154865.1 Nocardioidaceae bacterium | reverse complement strand
TCTGGTCCGCTGATCCGCCCGATCTGGTCCGCTGATCCGCCCGATCTGGTCCGCTCGTGCTCCGGCCGCGTTGATCCGCGGCCCGTACGCCACCGCGGCTTAGGGTCAGGTCGTGGGAGAGGTACTGGGGTGGATCGCCGTCGGGCTCGCCGCCGTCGCGCTGGCCGTGTCGGGGTGGGTCTGGTACACGAGTGGCTCACGTCGCCGTCGTCGCGGCGTCCCGATCCCGGCCGATCTGGACGCGATCCGCAAGGAGGTCGAGGGGCTCCGGGACGAGGCCGCCCAGGCGCTACGGCATCTCGCCGTGGTCCGCTACGACGCGTTCCGCGACATGGGCGGCCACCTGTCCTGGTCGCTGGCGCTGCTCGACGACGAGGGCAACGGCATGGTGCTGACCTCGATCCACGGCCGCAACGACGTCCGGTCGTACGCGAAGAGCATCAGCGACTGGAAGTCCGGTCAGGAGCTGTCGCCAGAGGAGGACGAGGCGATCGGGTACGCCCGCGCCGGCCGGTAAGGACCAAATCGGGCGGATGAGCGGGCCAGATCGGGCGGATCAGCGGGGGACGCGGACGAGCAGCGTGCCGGCGAACACCTCGGCCCGGATCTCCTGACCGTCCGGGATCGTGTCGCCGTCGAGCTGCCGTGGCGTCGGCTTCTCCGCCGTGAGCACGACCCGACGGCCCCGCATCCGGTCCAGCCGGTGATCGGTGCGCCGGCGCCGGGTCATCACGCGCCACAGCAGCGCCAGCCACCCCCACGTACGCACCGGCGCGATCACCACGACGTCGAGCAGCCCGTCGTCGATGCGGGCGTCCGGGATCAGCGGGATGCCGGCCGTGATGGCGCCGACGTTGCCGATCACGACGGTACGAGCGCGGTAGTGCATCGGCTCGCCGTCGTCGACGGTGATCTCCACGCGTACGGCCGGGTAGCGCACCTGCCGCAGTGCCGACACGACGTACGCACTCGACCCCATCCGGGCCTTCATCTCGTCGGCCGCGCCGTGCATGATCGCGGCGTCCAGACCGAGCCCGGCCATGACGGTGAAGCAGGTGTCGTCGATGTCGTCGCCGGACAAGCCCACGATGTCGACGGCGCGGTCCTGACCGGACATGGCGACCTCGACGGCGTCGCCGATGTGCAGCGGGAGGCCGAGGTTGCGGGTCAGGAGATTGCCGGTGCCGAGCGGCACGATGCCGACGGGTACGCCGGTCCGGGCCAGCTCGGTGCAGACGACGCGGACCGTACCGTCGCCACCGGCGGCGATCACCATCTCGGCACCGGCGGCCAGGGCGTCCTCGGCCATCGATGTCCCCGGATCCTCCGGCGTCGTCTCGAACCAGATCGGCTCGTCCCAGCCGTGGGCCGCCGCTGCCGTCGTCACCAAGGCCCGAAAGCCGTCCGGATCGACGATCTTGGTCGGGTTGACGATGACAGCGACTCGGGACGGGCGTGGGCCGGTCGATCCGGGCACCGGCCCCGGTGGAGGTGGCGCCAGCCGCAGCAGCAGGGCCCACCCGATCATGACGATGACGACGCCGAGCGCCCAGCCGCCGATCACGTCGGTCGGATAGTGCGCGACGAGGAAGACGCGTTCCAGGCCGATGGCGACGCCGAGCACGATCCACACACCGCACAAGGTCCGCCGCAACCAGCCGCGTGGCAGCAGCGCCATCGTGGTCAGGATCGCGACGGCCGCGAAGTACCCGGCTGCGGCGGCATGCCCGGAGGGGTACGCCCACCCCTCGGCCTCCGTAATGACCGGGTTCCCGACGTGCGGGCGCTCGCGCTGCAGTACTTCCTTGCTGGCCGGAGCCGCGATCCACTCCGCGACGGTGACGAGGATCATCCACAGGCCGAACCGGACGTGACGGCGCACGAGCATGACCGCCGCGACCACCAGCACCGCGATCCGCAGGGTGAGCGGGCCCACCCACACGGCCGCCCACTTGAGGAAGTCGGTCCAGGTGTCGTGACCGGAGCTGAAGTCGTGCGCGGCCTCCACCAGGTCCTGGTCGAGCTCCATCAGCGGCGACCACTCGACCGCCACCAGCGCTGTTGTGACAGCGAGTATGAGTAGCGGCATCCCGATCCATGCGATCTGCGCCTCCGGACCACGAGGCTGCGCGCGACGGATATCGAGTTGCACCCCGTGATCCTCCCAGGTCACGCCGCAGTTGCACGGTGCGGCCCGCGGCATCCGTACGTGACGTCTGCGCCGAACTCGGCAGCGGTCGGTGCGCGCGCGTCACGTATGGCCGCGTCGGCCGGCGGCTAGGTCACCTTGGTGTACGTGAGGTCGAAGTCCCGCTCCCAGGCCGCTCCGTCCGGCGAGTGATCCCAGTACGCCTCGATCGTGTCACCGTCGCCGCTGAATCGGCCCTCGAACCGTTGATGGAAGTCCGGTCCGGACTGCCCCCAGATCTTCCAGACGCCGTCGGCCAAGCTCATCCGGTAGACGCGGCACACCCCACGGGCGTCCGAGTAGACGTAGTAGAACGCCTGGGTCCGATCATCCAGCCCGATCGCGATCGACGTCGGTAGCGGCGAGCCCGCGACCCACTCCGGTGGCCACGAGTCGTCGATCTCGGCGTCGGCCCATTGGTGCAGGATGCCGTCGCCGGCCAGCCACGTGAACACGGCCCGGCCACCGTCCATGCTGTGGCCGCCGGTGTCGATGCGTACCCGCCACTCGCCGACCAGCGCGTCCAGTCGCCGCAGCGTCGGGTTCTTGTCTCGCGTCGTCATGGTCTCCTCCTTGGTCGCCCACCAGCCTCTGCCCGTGCAGATCAGCGGACGGGCGAGAGCTCACGGTCGTGGTGTGTAGCAGAAACAAGTGGCTGACCTGGATACCCTGAAGTGGTGATTGATCTACGCACACTTCGTGAGGACCCCGACGTCGTACGCGATGCGCAGAAGCGCCGCGGCGAGTCCGTCGAGCTGGTCGACCGCGTCCTCGCGGCCGACGAGAAGCGTCGTGCGTCGATCGTGGAGTACGAACAGCTGCGGGCCGAGCAGAAGTCACTCGGTAAGGAAATCGCGCGTGCGGCAGAGGAGTCGGAGAAAACTGCCCTGCTGGCCCGTACGAAAGAGCTGTCCGAGCAGGTGAAGACCGCCGAGGCAGCCCAGACCGAGGCCGACACGGCCTTTCGCGAGATCGCGCTCGCGCTGCCCAACCTGGCCGACGAGCGCGCCCCGGAAGGCGACGAGGACGACTTCGCCACCCTGGAGACGGTCGGCACACCTCGCGACTTCGCCGCTGAGGGCTTCGAGCCGAAGGACCACGTCGAGCTGGGCAAGATCCTCGGCGCGATCGACATCGAGCGCGGCGCCAAGGTGAGCGGTGCCCGGTTCTACTACCTGACCGGCGTCGGCGCGCAGCTCGAGATGGCGTTGATGCATGCCGCGCTCGACCGGGCCGCCGACTGGGGATTCACGCCGGTGATACCACCGGCGCTGGTGAAGCCGCGAGCCATGGAGGGCACCGGGTTCCTCGGCCAGGCCGCCGACGACGTCTACTACCTGCCCAAGGACGACCTCTACCTCGTCGGTACGTCCGAGGTGGCGCTCGCCGCGTACCACACCGACGAGATCCTCGACGCACGCTCGTTGCCGCTGCGCTATACGGCGTTCAGCCCGTGCTACCGGCGCGAGGCAGGCTCATACGGCAAAGACACCAAAGGCATCATTCGGGTGCACTGGTTCGACAAGGTGGAGATGTTCGCGTTCACGACGGTCGAGGACTCCTACGCCGAGCACGAGCGGCTGCTGGCGTACGAGAAGGAGTGGCTGACCGACGTGGTGGAGCTGCCGTACCGGGTCATCGACGTCGCGACCGGCGACCTCGGATCGTCCGCGGTGCGCAAGTTCGACTGCGAGGCGTGGATCCCGACGCAGGAGAAGTACCGCGAGCTCACATCGACGTCCAACTGCAC
>JALDXR010000421.1:0-3945 GCA_032154865.1 Nocardioidaceae bacterium | reverse complement strand
GGGCTCATCGACGACGACCTTGCCAACGCCGGGCCGTGGGGATTCGATCCGGGCGAGATCGATGTGCCGGTCCTGATCCTGCATGGCGGTCGAGACCGCGTCGTGCCGAGCTCGCACGGTGAGTGGCTCGTCCGGCGTTGCCCGTCGGCCGAGCTGTGGCTGCGACCCGACGACGGACACATCTCCGTGCTCGACGCCGGACCGGATGCGTTGCGCTGGCTACGACAGCAGATGCCTTAGCTCGTTGACATCTGAGGCTCGGCGTACTTATTCGCCGGTGACGCCGTCGATTCCCTCGCGGATCAGGTCGGCGTGCCCGTTGTGGCGCGCGTACTCCTCGATCATGTGGAGGTAGATCATGCGCAGCGACGCGGGCTGGTCATGGACCGTGAAGGTGTCGTCGAGCGACGCGTCGGCGACCGCCTCGTCGGCGAGTCGGCACTCCTGCAGGAACCGGTCGTAGTCCTCCTCGGCGCGTTCGGGATGGAGGTCTTCGAAGTCGGCGTCCTGCCACGTCTCGGTGGAGTAGAGCCGGTCCACGGGTTGGCCGGCGAACCGCTCGCGGAACCAGATCCGTTCGACCTTGCTGAGATGCCGGATGAGTCCGAGGAGGGACAGGCCCGAGTGTGCGACGGAGCGCTGGGCAAGCTGCTCGCCGGTCAGGCCGGCGCACTTGTGGAGCAGGGTGCTGCGCTGCCAGGCGAGGAAGTCCTCGACCATCGGTCGTTCGCCGGCGGTCAGTGGTCCTTCGGGGCGGGTGACGGGCGGGGCAGTCCAAGTCATGTGGCCATCATGCCCGGCGTACGGGGCGGGATGACCGCGGAGCGGTGTTCGTCCGAGATGTCGGGTAACCGGGAGACAAATGTGCCTCGCGTGCGGTCCAATAGAAGAAGCCCCGCGAAGTATGAGTTCGCGGGGCTCCTTCTTTGACCTCGTGTGACGCCTTTGGTCTCCCGGGCTTCTCTCCAGGTCCACCGGCTTCGTCACCGCCGGTCTCCGTGTGGTGTGACCCACTCGGAAGGGTCTGGTCTTCTTCCCGTTCCCGCGCCCCCGGAGGAGCGCGTGTAGAGATTTCTACTCCTCGGATTACCTCAACACAAGGGGTTTCTCGCCTCTTTCTTGAAGTATTTTTCGTCGTCCACAGCAGTCGGCCTTTTCTCCACAGCCGGCCTCAGATCGTCCACACTGCATCCACCGATTCGTCCACAGCGAGGGCCTGTCAGAGACCGTCAGAATCCGAATCTAGGGAGCGGGTGGGCTCGGCCAACCTGGGACCGGATCGCCTCGACGAGTTCGGTGGAAACCCCGTGATCGAGGAGGTAGCGACGCACACCGCCGCGCCGGGTCGCCACGTGCTGAAGGGTCGCCAGGACCGCCTCGGATCCGGCCGACGGCCCTTGGCACCATCCGCGCCGGCTCCCGGATGGGGTGCGGGTGCCGTCGGGGTCGCCGGCGGCGGCCGCGCGCCCACGACCGGGTGGGACACCTGCCCGTTGTCGACTCGTCGGTTCTCCGCTCACCGATATCCCGCGAGCATCCGTAGCGGACCAGCGGGCTATCGAGGATCAGACGCGGAGCCGACTTGCGTAGCCAGCGACATCGTGGGCGGCCAGACACACGAGGGCGCCAGATCCCTTGCCTGGTTGGGAACTCTCACACTCCGAGCCCGCCGACCGCGGTGCCGACGAGATAGGTGATCGTCATCGCGAGCGCACCGCCGGCAACGTTGCGCGCAATGGCTCGGAACTGTCGGGTCTGGGCCTGGCCGATCCGAGAGCTGATCAGCCCGGTGAGTGCGAGAGCCAGGATGACGGCCACGAAGGTGACCGGGACGCGGCTGCCGTCCGGCGCGAGGAGGACGGCGAGGATCGGAAGGAGCGCGCCGACGACGAACGAACCGGCCGACGCGCCGGCTGCCTCCCAGGGGCTCACCAGATCGTCGGGATTGATGCCGAGCTCGATGTCGAGATGCGCGCGCAGCGGGTCCTTGGCGGTGAGCTCCTCGGCGACCTGTCGAGCCAGCGGCGGCGACAATCCCCTGCGCTCGTAGAGTTCTGTCAGCTCGTCGAGCTCAGCATCCGGCATTGAAGCGAGCTCGTCCTTCTCCTTGGAGATCAGGGATTTCTCGGTGTCGCGTTGGGCCGAGACCGAGACGTACTCCCCCGCCGCCATCGACAGCGCTCCGGCGACCAGACCCGCGATTCCGGCCGTCAGGATCTCGCTGCGGTTACTGGTCGCACCGGCCACGCCGGCAACGATCCCGGCCGTCGAGACGATCCCGTCGTTGGCGCCGAGGACAGCGGCTCGTAACCAGTTGAGTCGCGAGCCGAGGCTCGGGTCGTGCGGCTCGTGGCCGTGTGCCGGGACAGGATCGGACTCGGACATGCTCGTCAGCGTACGACCGGCACTCGCCTTGCCACAGCGGGCACGCCCGCCGTACGACGATGGACCGCTGCCGAATCAGAAGGGAATTCACCATGATGTCCGCGTGTCGTTGCCGACGCAGTCGGTGACGTTCCGCTGTAATGAGGGAGGCCCCGCGAAGTATGAGTTCGCGGGGCCTCAGCGACGAGGCGTGACATTCCTCGTCATCACGAGTGGTCTCCCGTTCCCTCCGGCCGTGTCACGATGGCCGTTCCAGCGGGTTGCCCCACTGGCCATGGGTTCGAACCTTCACCCGATCCCGAACCTCCGAAGAAGTTCGTGCGCCCATTTCTATCGGCCGACCCGCCAAGCTGACAAGGGCCGTGGGTAACTTTCTTGAAGTTTTTCTAGGGCTCCGGCGTGTCGCCGTGACACCCTGATCACTCCCTGTTCTCACGGGTGTGCCAGAGCCACGCCAGACCCAACAACGGGAGTACCGCGGGCACGTATCCGTACCCCTGCCCGTAGACCGACCACACCGTCGCGTCGGGAAAATCCTCCGACGCGGTCAGGCTGATCGTGCCGACCACGAAGACCCCGACCGCCTCCACCGCGCAGGCCGTCCAAGCGAGCGGACGAATCCCGCGAGCCAACGCGAAGGTGGCGACGATGTACACGACGGCCGCGACCGCCGAGAGGCTGTAGGCCAACGGCGCTGCGTCGAAGTCGGTGGCGATCTGAACGATCGACCGGGCGCTGGCCGAGAGGGCGAACACCGCGTAGACCGCGACCAACACGCGGCCCGGTCCGGAGCTGGTCGAGCGGTCAGACACCGATGCCCTGCCAGATCTGAACGAGCCGCCACGTCAGCACGACGACGACGAAGGCCGCGATCACCACGACGCCAGGACCCCAACGTGACTTGTCAGATGCGCCCCAGGCGATGCCGATCGGCATGATCAGCACGATGGTCAGTAGATAACCCACGAAGGTCACGGTGTCGACGGATCGCTCTGTCACCGCGAGGGCGATGAAGCCGCCGACGGCAACCGCGACCAAGGCGATCTCCAACGCGGCCGCGACGTAGAACAAGGCGTCGTTGATCCGCCGATTGCGAATCGTCAGCCATCCCGCCCAGGCCATGATGACGAGCGAGAGGGCGATCAACACGTACGCAACGGATTCGCTCACGCGACCGCCGTCCCGTCGACAGCGGTCTCGCCCAGTCGTACGCCATGGTTGGCACTCGCGTCGACGGTGGAGTGCGCGAGACCGTGCCGAATCACGCGCCTAGTCTGGCGACCCCCGAATCGGCGCCGGTCAGCAGGTGCCGCGCAACTCCAGACGCCGCCCCGATGAACGTGCGGTGACGATTCGACGTGTCCGGTCCCGCGGGGCAATACTCGAAAGAGGCGTGCTGGTTCAAGGAGAGGTTTGCCATGGCGATCATCGGCGTCGTCCTGCTCGTCGTCGGACTCGCGCTCATCGGGTTCACGACCATCGAACTGCTCCGGCTGCGTCGCACGGCACGTCGCCTCGACGACGAGGTACGTGAAGCCGCCGCCCGGGCCGGAGCCCTGC
>JALDXR010000420.1:0-3953 GCA_032154865.1 Nocardioidaceae bacterium | reverse complement strand
ATATTGCTAAACACGCGGGCGTGTTTCGCAATATGCCTACCCCCAGCGCTGCGGCGGCCTCGGCGCGCGGCGGTGCTAGGCGGGCTCGGCGTCTCGGGCCCGAGCGCGCAGGGCTCGCTCGATGTCGGCCCTGCCCTCGCCCACCAGGCGCCGAGCGGCCGGATTGGCCTGCGTCGTGGACAGCCACCGGTCGACCCGCTCCAGCACGTCCGGGCCCGGAATGGCCCGGGGGAACAGACAGATCAACGCGACCGAGGCCCGCTGGACGCCCTTGGACTCCCAGAGCGTGGCCGCTTCGGACAGATACCGATCGACGAACGGCTCGAGCACCTCGTCCTGTCCCGGGACCTGGAAGGCGAGGGCGATGCTTCGCTGCGTCTCGTTGGGCACGTCGTTGCGGGTCACCGCGTCCGCCCAAGCCTGTTCCTTCGCGGCCAGACTCGGCTGGCTGGCCCGGGCGGCCGCGGCCAGCTCCCGGCCCGAGATCGTGTTGTCCCGGGCGAGCTCGGCATCGATGCCCGCGTCGTCGATCCGGCCGCGGCGAGCGAGCCCACCCACGATCGCCCAGCGGAGGTCGGTGTCGATGTCGAGACCGGGGAGCCCCGGACCACCGTCGATCAGACCGGCCAGCCACCCGAGTGCGGTGTCGCTTCGGGCAGCGGCCGCGTAGCCGCGAAGCAGCGCCAGCTGATGGTCGCCGCCCGGCTCGGCGGTGTCGAGCAGACCGCGGATCCCCGACTCCCACTGTGCCGCGAGCGCGGGTCGATGTCCCGGATCGGAGTAGAGGTCGATGGCGGCCTGGGCCTGCGCCAGCAGCGACCGGACCGCGGTCAGATCGGTCTCGCGGCCGACGCCACGAAGGACGACGCTCACGAAGTCGCGGGCCCGCATCTCGCCGTCGCGCGTCATATCCCAGGCGGCACCCCAGCACAGCGCCCGGGCCAGCGAGGAGTCGATCTCGTCGATGTGCTCGACGACCGTGCGCAACGAGCGGAAATCCATGCGGACCTTGGTGTAGCTCATGTCGTCGTCGTTGAGCAGGATCAGGTCCGGCTGCAGATGCCCGACCAGATCCGGCAGCTCGGTCTCGGCTCCGGAGATGTCGGTCTCGAGGCGCTCCAGGCGAACCAAGCCGCCGTCGCCCCGGTAGTAGAGCCCGACGGCGATCCGGTGCCGGCGCAGGGTCGGGAACTCCGGCGCGGCCGTCTGTTCGACGACGAAGGACGTGAACCGGCCGTCGTCGTCGACCGCGAAGCGCGGCCGCAAGGTGTTGACGCCGGACGTCTGCAGCCACTCCTTGGCCCACGAACCCAGGTCGCGGCCGGACGCGTCCTCCAGCGCGGCGAGCAGGTCGGTCAGGTCGGTGTTGTCGTACGCGTGCTGGCGGAAGTAGGTCGCGAGTCCGGCCAGGAAGTGCTCTTCGCCGACCCAGGCCACCAGCTGGCGCAGCGCGGCCGCACCCTTGGCGTAGGTGATGCCGTCGAAGTTGACCTCGACGGCTTCCAGGTCGTAGTTGTCCGCGGCGATCGGATGGGTCGAGGGCAGCTGATCCTGCCGGTAGGCCCAGGTCTTGCGGGCGTTGGAGAAGCCGGTCCAGGCGTCGGTGAACCTCGTCGCCCGGGTCGCGGCGTGGTGTGACGCCCACTCGGCGAACGACTCGTTGAGCCAGAGGTCGTCCCACCAGCGCATCGTGACGAGATCGCCGAACCACATGTGGGCCATCTCGTGGAGGATGGTGTTGGCCCGGCTCTCGTACTCCGCGTTGGTCTGCCGGCTGCGGAAGATGTACTCGTCGCGAAACGTGACGCAGCCGGCGTTCTCCATCGCACCCATGTTGAACTCGGGCACGAAGACCTGGTCGTACTTGCCGAACGGGTACGCCATCGCGAAGGCCGACTCGAAGAAGCCGAAGCCCTGCTTGGTCAGTGTGAAGATCTCGTCGGCGTCGAAGTACTCCGCCAGTGACTGCCGGCAGTAGAGCCCGAGCGGGACGTCGTCGTGGTCGCCGGAGTAGGAGTCGGTGATGACGTGGTACTCGCCGGCGACGATGCAGGTGATGTACGTCGACATCGGTGGCGTCGGCTCGAACCGCCAGACGCTGGTGCCCTCGCGGATCGGCTGTGGCTCGGGCGCGACGGCGTTGGAGGCCACGACCCAGTGACTCGGCGCGATGACGTTGAACGTGAAGGTGCCCTTGAGATCGGGCTGCTCGAAGGTGGCGAACACCCGGCGGGCGTCAGGGACCTCGAACTGGCTGTAGAGATAGACCCGATCGTCGGCCGGGTCGACGAACCGATGCAGGCCCTCGCCGGTGTGGGAGTAGGTGCAGTCGGCGACGACGCGAAGCTCGTTGTCAGCGGCCAGATCGTCGAGACGGATGCGGCTGTCGGCGTACACCTCGTCCGGGTCGAGGTTGCGGCCGTTGAGCGTGATCTGGTGGACGGTCGCGTCGACCAGATCGACGAAGGTGGAGGAGCCAGGCTCTGCACAACCGAAACGGATCATCGTCGTCGACGGGAAGGTCGTCTCGGACTCCGCGAGATCGATCTCGACGGTGTAGTCCACAGGCGGCGAACCGACCGAAAGCAGCCTCGCGCGCTCGGCAGCCTCATCGCGGGTGAGGTTGATACCTGGCATGCGCGCCATCCTCGCATGTCAGACGGCCGTTTCCGAACGGGCAGCTGGGCGGCTATCTCGCGGGGTCTGGGCCGGTGGACGGAATAGGCGTCGTCGCTGGCAGAGTTACGCAGGATGTAAGTACGCGTGCTGCCGCCTTTGGAGGTGTTCACGTGACCGCGTCGACGAGTACGTCCGCCACTCGCGACTCCGACGCTGATGCCCGCAAGGACATCGACATGTGGTTCGACCCCGCCTGTCCGTGGGCCTGGATCACGTCGCGTTGGCTGCTCGAGGTGGAGAAGGTACGTCCGGTCCATACCCGGTTCCATGTCATGAGCCTGGCGGTCCTCAACGAGGATCGCGACGACAAGCCCGAGGACTATCGCCGTTTCCTGGAGCGGGCCTGGGGTCCGGTTCGAGTCTGCATCGCGGCCGAGCAACGAGCCGGCGAGAGCGTCCTGCGCGACCTCTACACCGCACTCGGCAACCGGATCCATCGCCAAGGCCGCGACGCGGATCGCGAGCTCATCGGCGAGGCACTGGCCGAGGTCGGGCTGCCGGCCGAACTGGCCGACGCCGCCGACTCGACCGACTACGACGATGCGCTGCGGATCTCCCACAAGCGTGGGATGGCGCCGGTCGGCGAGGACGTCGGGACTCCCGTCGTGCATGTCGACGGTACGGCGTTCTTCGGTCCGGTCGTCACGCCGATACCACGCGACGAGGCCGCCGGACAGTTGTGGGACGGCACGCTCCTCGTGGCCAACACCGACGGGTTCTTCGAGCTCAAGCGCACCCGGACACGCAAGCCCTCCTTCGACTGAGGTGCGCTCGAGGGCGGGCGGCCTCTGACAGACTGAGCGGCATGCGGCTGCACATCGGTTCCGACCATGCGGGGTACGAACTGAAGGTCCACCTCGTGGCGCATCTGTCCGAGGCCGGTCATGAGCTCATCGATCACGGTGCGGTGGCCTATCACGACGGCGACGACTATCCGCCGTACTGTCTCCACGCGGCCAGTGCGGTCAGCCGCGATCCGGCGAGCCTGGGCATCGTGATCGGCGGCTCCGGCAACGGGGAGCAGATCGCGGCCAACAAGGTGGCCGGCATCCGAGCCGCTCTGATCTGGAGCGAGGAGACGGCGCGCCTCGCTCGCGAGCACAACGACGCCAACGTCGCGGCGGTCGGCGCCCGGATGCATTCGGTCGAGGTCGCGACGGGGCTGATCGACATCTTCCTCGCCACGTCCTACAGCGGAGCCGAGCGGCACACCCGCCGCATCGACATGCTCCGCGCGTACGAGAACTCCGGCGAGCTGCCGCCGCTGCCCTGAC
>JALDXR010000419.1:0-3960 GCA_032154865.1 Nocardioidaceae bacterium | reverse complement strand
GGTGCCGGCAGCGAGCCAGGCCTCGGTGGTCCGGGCCATCGTCATCGAGTCATGGTCCTGGCCCAGGCCCACCTCCGTCAGTCGTTCCACGCTCAGATCCTGGCCGGAGGAGTCGCCGTACAACAAGCGCGGGCGCGGCTGTCGCGCGGGCCCAGGGGATCGGTGCTGTTCTGGACCCACGTCGACGCCGCCGGAGGTTGATCCGAAGAAATCCGACGACTCAGACGACGAAGATGGCGATGCTGATGCCGAGAAGCCCGACCGTCGAACAACAAAGACTACTAAGCTTGTATTGTTACTTCACAAAGAGCACACTGAGCACCATGGTCAATATCGACATGGTGCCGTCGGCGGGCCTGAAACCGGCCCGACTCGCCGAGGTCACCCGCGCGTTCGCGGACGAGGTACGCGCGGGCCACTATCCGCCGGTCGGATTCGACGCCGAACGCCGTTGGCATCGGCGGATCCACCGCGACGAGACCGTCGACGTCTGGCTGATCGGCTGGCTTCCGACGCAAAGCACACGGCTGCACGATCACGGCGGGTCCGCCGGCTCGTTCACGGTCGTGTCGGGGGAGCTGTCTGAGGTGACGTACGTCGGGTACGGCCCGCGCGCCGGCACCCTGCGCGAGCGGGTGCACAGCGCCGATGCCTGCGTGGCCTTCGGAGACTCGTACGTCCATGACGTACGCAATGTCTCGGAGTCGCCGGCGGTCAGCGTGCATGCGTACTCGCCTTCGCTCAGCATGATGAGGTTCTACGACCTCCGCGACGGTCGGCTCGTCCTCGTCGGTGCCATGGAGACCGACGACCCGGAGCCGACCTTGCCGGTCTCGCTGGCCCGATGAGCCGGGCAGCCTATGCGTCGGTCGACGACCTGCTGGCCGCCGCGCGGTCCGGACTCGCCAGGCTCGACCCGGTCGGCGCATGTCGGGCGGTGGCCGACGGCGCGTGGATGGTCGACATCCGGCCGCACGAGCAGCGGGTCCGCGAGGGAGAGATTCCCGGCGCGTTGATCATCGAGCGCAACCATCTGGAGTGGCGGCTGCATCCGACCTCGACCGCCCGGCTGTCGGTCGCAGCGCCGGGCCAGCGCTGGGTGGTGTTCTGCTCAGAGGGCTACACCTCGTCACTCGCGGCCGAGGCGCTGTGCTCACTCGGCCTGGACGCGACCGACCTCGACGGCGGATTCCACGCCTGGCAGGCGGCCGGCCTGCCAACCGTCCCGGGCGGCACACCCGCCGAGCAGATGTCGCCGTTCTACCGCTGGATTCAGCCGATCGGGTCTGAACCGTTGGCCGGGGATAATCCGGCGGTGTCAGGCTGACCACCGGGCCGGGGGTAAGCGTCAGACGGTGATGTCTATGGGGCTGCCGATGGGCGCCCACCGCACGCGACCGACGACATCCTTGGGAGCTCCTGCGAGGTTGCGCTCGATTTGTTCTCGACCTTGCCTGAAGTGTGACCAGCCCTCGTAGTGCACGGGGATCGCCGTGTGTGGGCGGAGGAGCCCGCACAGTTCGATCCCGTCCTGGGCGCTCATCGTGTACTTGAGTGGGCCGGTGATCGGGAACCCGACCCGGCCGAGGTGGAGGATGGCGATGCCGACGTCCATGCGGTCGGCGACGCGTCGCACTCCGTCGTAGAGGACGGTGTCTCCGGAGATCCACAGCGAGCCGTGCTGTTGGCCGGTCCAGCTGAGGGAGAACCCGATGACGTCACCGACGATGGGGTGACTGGCGGGCGGGCCGTGGCGACAGGGGGTGGCCGTCACGGTGATCGTCGGCTTGCCGGCTGCCTCGAGACGCGTCGTGTCCCAGTCGCGCATGCCAAGGGCGTTCCGGCCCAGGCGCCGCGCGCCGGACGCGGTGGTAAGGACGGTGGGGGCGGCAGGCAGGATGCTGCGGCCGGCGTCGTCAAGATTGTCGGCGTGGTGATCGTGGGTCAGCAGCACGGCGTCGATCGGTGCGATCTCACCGGCCGGGATCGCCGGCCCGGCGATCTTGCGCGACGAGGTCCCCCAGCCGAATTTGTAAGTACGGCCCGGCGGGTCGAAGCTCGGGTCGGTCAGGATCCGCCAGCCGTCCACCTCGATGAGAGTGGTGGGCCCTCCAATGTGGGTGAGGGTGATGGTCGACACTGGTCAGGGCTGGGTCGGCTTAGCCGAGGCCGTCCAGGCTGCATGGTCTAGCGCCCACTCCAAAGCGGTGTCGGCTATCTCCTCCCAGTCGGGCCCGGCGACCATCAGGTGCGGGCGGCCCTCGTAGGTTTCGTGTTCTGTGATCGTGCCTTCGGCCTTGTAATGCTTGGCATTCGATGCTTGTACGGCCGGCGGCATGATGTGGTCCTCCGAACCGGAGAGGAACAGCAGCGGGGCACGGTTCAGGTTCTTGAAGTTGACCCAGGCGTCCTGGTGACCTGGCTGGAAGTTGGCGAGCGCCGAGTCGAAGAGCACCCGGCCGGAGGCGGGGATGTGGTAGCGCTCGTAGAAGGCGAGCGACTCCTCGTCGGAGTAGGTGTTGGTGAACGCGTACTTCCACTGATCGGCGGTGAACCCGACGGCGCGGTGGTGGTTGAGGGGGTTCTTGAGCACCGGGAACAATGAGTGGAGCTGCGTCCATGGCGTGGTCCGCACGCCCTCGGTGGGAGCCGAGTTGAGCCCGACGCCGGCGCAGCCGTAGCCGTGGTCCATGACGACCTGCATGAAGGCGCCGCCTGCGGAGTGACCGATCAGAATCGGAGCACTCTCGAGTGTGTCGAGGAACGCCTCGAGGTGGCTGACGATCGCTTCTATGGTCAGGTCGGCGATCGGGCTCGGGTCCTTGCGGAGCTCCTCGACCTCGACGTCGAACCCTGGATACGCAGGGGTGTGAACGGTGAAGCCTTTGGACTCGTAGCGGGCCTTCCAGTGCTCCCATGAGCGTGGGGTGACCCAGAATCCGTGGATCAGCACGATGGTGTCGGGTGTGTTCACGATGCTGTACCTCCGCTACGCGTGGTCGGGCTGGTGCCTGGGGACTCACCTGATCGACGGCGCAGTGTCGGATAGCGGGCGGAGCGGTGAACACCCACCGGGTCAACGTTGCATCCCACCGGAACCCACGCATCGGCCAAAGGTCCCGAACCTTTCACGACACCCACCGCGACTGACTGACGCGTCGCCGGTTCAGCTGTCGGTTTCGCGGAGGTGTTCGGGGTAAGGCTGCAGCATGAGCATGCCGAGGTAGGTGGTGCGGTCGTCGGAGTCACCGTCGCGGACCAGTTTCCGGCCGTGTTGTGACCAGCGGTGCACCACGTCGCGGAGCTCGGCCATCGCCGCCTCGGCCTCAGACGCTGTCAGGCGAAGCGCGACCTGGCTCAGCGCGAGAGTCTCGTCGGACGAATTCTCCTGGTCCGCGGCGGCGAAGAAAGCACGGACCGCGTCCTGGGTCCAGGCTTGCGACGATTGGCGCAAGATCCGGACCGCCGCCGGACCGCCGGCCTCCTCACCGAGATCGTCCGAGTCGACGGTGTAGCCACTTTCGCTGGCCGGCCGCCAGACCCGATCGCGACGGTCGCGGGCGTGTTCGGGGGCCTCCTCGACCAGGCCGTACCTCGCCAGCGTCCGCAGGTGGAAGCTCACCTGGTTGGCCGGTACGTCCAGGGTGCGGGCGAGGTCGGCCGCTCTGGCGGCGCCGCTGGCCTGCAGTTCGTGCAGTAGCCGAATTCGCAGCGGGTGGGCGATCGCCCGCAACGCCCGAGGGTCGGTGATCGGCATCGACTCGGAGGTCATCCGCCAAGTCTAGCGAATGCGCACGAATCATTGCGCACGTACTCTTGCGCAATAAGTAGTGCGGGTGTCAGGCTGAGCCGGATGGCCGACGGAAACTTCCGCCGCCTCGCTCGCAACCGCGACTTCACCGTGCTGTGGATGGGCCAGAGCGTGAGCGAGCTGGGCACGGCGATGAGCTTGTTCGTGTT
>JALDXR010000038.1:0-13654 GCA_032154865.1 Nocardioidaceae bacterium | reverse complement strand
CCAGGCCCTCGGTCGAGTCGTAGCTCTCGATCGCCGGCGGATCCTCGCTCGGCAGCTCGTGCCACGAGCTCTTTCGCCGCCAGGAGATGTAGGTGTTGAGTAGCGCCTTGCGCACATAGGCATCGGCGGCCTCCCGTGCCCGCAGCCGAGGCCATGCCACGAGGCACTTGGTGAGCGCCGCCTGGGCCAGATCCTCGGTATGCCCGTGATCGCCGGTCAGCAGGTACGCCGTACGCACGAGCGCCGGCCATCGCATCGCCACGAACTCGGTGTACTCGGCGACATTCCGCCTCATGAGGCTCCCCACCGTCGGTCTGGCCAGGCTCTAACCGTCAGACGCTGCGAGGGTTCGGAGCGGTTGTATGGCTGGTGTCGAGCGTCAGGCCGCCCGGTCCCGCTCGGCCTGCGGCAGGGCGCAGGTGGCGGTGCCACCGGGCATCTTGTCGCGGTTGCGCGCGACCCAGCGGTAGACCGGCCAGGCGACCCACAGCACCGGCCGCAAGCTCAGCAGCTGACCGGCGACCCGCCACCAGGGCCGGCTGCTCTTGAGCAGGTCGGCGATCGCCGCCGGACCCGAACTGTGGTGCGTGGCCGACGTGGCCCACTGCACGGCCGCGTCGCACTCCTCGACCGTCAGCCCCAGTGCCGCGATGTCGGTCAGCTGCCAGGCCTCGACGCGGGCCGGCGTCGGGATCCAGCGCTGGACGAACCGCGCACACGACGAGCAGAACGCGCAGTCGCCGTCGTAGACGAAGGTCGGGAAGCTGATCGGACTCGCCATGGCTCCAGTCTGTCACCGTGGTGGAGCGTCGATGCCGAGCGGCTCGGCCAGCACCCTCGCGACTCCGTCGTCGTCGTTGGACAGGCACCGATCCGACGAGACCGCAGCGACGTCGGGATGGGCGTTCTCCACCGCGTACGAGCGGCCCGCCCAGGCGAGCATCGGTACGTCGTTGGGCATGTCGCCGAACGCCCAGACGTCGGTCGCGTCGACGCCGTGGCCTAGGCACCAGTCCGCGAGGGCGGCGGCCTTCGTGACACCGACGGCACTGATCTCGGCCAGGCCACCGGCTCCGGAGTAGGCGACCACAGCGCGATCGCCGACCACGCGGCTGACGGCCGCGATGAACTCCTGCGGGTCGAGCTCCTCATGGCGAGCCAGCAGCTTGCCCGGCAGCGGGTCGATCAACTGCTCCAGCACCGCGATCGGGCTGCCAGGCGGCACCGGATGGCGCTCGACATAGTCCGGCTCGAGTCCGGTCCCGTTCCGACTCTCGACGGCGAAGGCGATCCCCGGCAGCGCCAGGCGTAGGTCGGCGGCGATCTCCGTCACCACGTCCCGCGTCAGCGTGTGCTCGCTCACCACCTCGCGGCCCACCACGTCGTAGACGAACGCGCCATTGGCGCAGATCGCCAGGCCATGCTCACCGATGACGTCGAGCAGGTCATGCATCCAGCGCGGCGGCCGGGCTGTGACGACGACGAGTTGGACCCCGCCGCGCTCGGCGTCACGCAACACTGCTACGGTCCATGCCGACACCGTGCCGTCGGTACGCAGCAGGGTGCCGTCCAGGTCGGTGGCGACGAGCCTGGGAAGGTCCGGCATCGGCCTCACTGCTGCGCGGCGAGCTGGCCGCAGGCGCCGTCGATCTCGCGTCCTCGCGTGTCGCGTACGGTCGTCGGCACGCCCTTGAGCCGGAGCCGCCGTACGAACTCCGCCTCGTCCTCCGGCCGCGACGCCGTCCACTTCGAGCCCGGAGTCGGGTTGAGCGGGATCAGGTTGACGTGCACCCAGCCCCAGTCGCCGAACGACGTGAGCACGTCGCCGAGCAGGTCGGCCCGCCACGCCTGGTCGTTGACGTCCTTGATCAGGGCGTACTCGATCGAGACCCGCCGCTTCGTCGCGTGTGCATAGTCCCAGGCGGTCTCGACGACCTCGTGGACCTTCCAGCGGGTGTTGACCGGCACGAGCTCGTCGCGGAGCTCGTCGTCGGGCGCGTGCAGCGACAGGGCGAGCGTGACCGGCAGTCCTTCGTCGGCGAGCTGCCGCATCCGTGGCACCAGGCCGACCGTCGACACCGTGACGCCGCGCGCCGACATGCCGAGGCCGTCCGGCGCCGGCTCGACCAGGCGGCGGACGGCGCCGATCACGGCGCGATAGTTGGCCATCGGCTCCCCCATGCCCATGAACACGACGTTGGAGACCCGGCCCGGACCACCCGGGACTTCGCCACGCGCCAGCGCCCGGGCACCGGCGACGACCTGGTCGACGATCTCGGCCCCCGACATGTTGCGCTGCAGACCCGCCTGTCCGGTCGCGCAGAACGGGCATGCCATGCCGCAGCCGGCCTGGCTCGACACGCACATCGTGACCCGGTCCGGGTAGCGCATCAGGACCGACTCGACGAGCGCGCCGTCGAACATCCGCCACAGCGTCTTGCGCGTGGTGCCGCCGTCGGCCTCGAGCGTCCGCAGGGGTGTGAGCAGCGCCGGCATCAGCTCGGCCACGAGCCGGCCCCGTACGTCGGCCGGCAGGTCGGTCATCTGCTCCGGATCGTCCACCAGCCTCGCGAAGTAGTGCTGGGACAGCTGCTTGGCCCGATAGCGCGGCTCGCCGAGGGCCTCGACGGCATCGGCCCGCTCGGCGAGGGCGAGATCGGCCAGGTGACGTGGCGGCTTCCGCCGGCCGACCGGCTCGTCGAAGACCAGAGGCAACGTGGTGGACATCGCGTCGAGTGTCGCACGCGGCCCGCGCGCCCTGAACAGTCGTCGTTTTGCGCACCGGTTGTGGGTCGACCGCCCCGTCCACCCACAACTACTGCGCAAGTCCGTCGAAATTCCAGAGACATCGCCGACGGCCCGGAAGTACTGTCCCGACAGGCCAACGCATCGAGGAGGTGAGTCGATGCCTGCGCCCGCCGTACCATCGGCGCACGCGTACGTCCGGTAGGGGACGACGCCGACGCCGGTGCGAGCGGAGCCACACCTACTGGTGGCAGCTGGGGATGCCTGGCTGACAGTGGTCGGGACAGCAGCCGACAGCCGCACCTGCCGGCCCAAACCCGATCGTGGTCCTGATCCACGTGCCAGACCGGCCGTGGTGACGTCGGAACCAGAAGTAATCGCGACCGCGGAAGCGGTTCGCGGTGAATCGGTCTACTGCCCGCTCCAGCCCGGGAGCCGCGCTCGCCGCGGCGAGAGCAAACGGAACCCTACGCCTTCGAGTCAGCTCGCGAATCCCAGCGACCGACTCCGGAGGCCGGCATGGCGCGTCGCCATGAGAACACCTCGTTCGTGTGCCAATTCTGCGCGGCATACGTCCCCGCCTGCACCAACGGCGGATATCGCAATCACTGTCCGTACTGCCTGTGGTCGGTCCATCTCGACGTCCAGCCCGGTGATCGGTCGAGCGACTGTCGCGGTCCGATGGAGCCGGTCGGTCTGACCCGACCCCGCGGCAAGGGGCTCGCCGTGGTGCACCGATGCACGCGGTGCGGGGTACGTCGGGTCAACCGGATCGCCGACGAAACCGACGTACCCGACGACCTGGACATCGTGTTGCGGCTGCCGGCGGCCTGAAAAGACATCAGTTGTACGCAAAAGCAATCTCAGGCCGTGATCGGGTCGTAACATGGAGTGCCCGTCTCAATCGACTCAGGATGGCCCATGTCCGAAAACCAGAACATTCGCAGTGCCCGCTCCTTCTCGCCCTCGCGGCGGGGTTTCCTGACCGCCGCAGCCGCATCAGCCGCCGTGACCGCGGCGCCGCTGGCATTTCCCGGAGCGGCGGTGAGCCTCGAAACGGCTCGGCAAGGCCTGGGCAAGCCGGAGCGGCCGCAGGCCCCCGACAAGGTGCTGCGTGACTTGTGCCGGCGGATCGATCCGCGACGGATCGAGGAGAACATCCAGGCCCTCGTCAGCTTCGGCACTCGGCACACGCTCTCCACCCAAGACGATCCGAACCGTGGGATCGGCGCCGCCGCCAACTGGATCTTCGAGCAGTTCCAGTCGTACGCGGCCGCTTCGGGCGGGCGGATGACAGTGGAGAAGCAGACCTTCGTGCAGCCGGTATCCAGCCGGATCCCGGTGCCGACCCCGATCACCAACGTCATCGCGACGCTCCACGGTGACACCGAGCCCAACCGGGCGTACGTGGTCACCGGGCACTACGACTCCCGCGTCACCGACGTCATGAACGCCACCAGCGACGCACCGGGCGCCAACGACGACGCCTCCGGGGTAGCCGCCGTGATGGAGATGGCCCGGGTGATGGCCGATCAGCACACCGAGGCGACTCTCGTGTTCGGCCCCGTCGCCGGAGAGGAGCAAGGCCTGTACGGGTCGGCCCACATGGCGCGCGAGATGGCCACCGCGGGGGTAGACGTGCAGGGCATGTTCACCAACGACATCGTCGGCAGCAGCACCGCCGACGACGGCACGCGCAACCCGGACACGGTGCGCCTGTTCGCCGAAGGCGTGCCGACCGCCGAAACCCCGGCAGAGGCCAACATCCGCCGATCGGTCGGCGGCGAGAACGACTCACCTGCCCGACAGTTGGCCCGATTCGTGGAGAGCGTGGCGCAGAACAACGCCACCGACATGGAGGTGCGGACGATCTATCGCCGCGACCGCTATCTGCGCGGCGGCGACCACATCTCGTTCCTGGAGCAGCGCTTCCCGGCCGCGAGATTCACCGAACCGGCGGAGAACTTCGCGCATCAGCACCAGGACATACGCGTCGAGAACGGGGTGCAGTTCGGCGACCTGATCGAGTTCTGCGACTTCGACTACATCGCGCGTGTCGCACGGGTCAATCTGGCCGCCATCTGGTCGATGGCGCAAGCACCTGGCACCCCGAAGGGCGCCGGCATCGTCACGTCGAACCTGACCAACTCGTCCACGCTGCGGTGGGACGCCAGCACTTCGGCCGACCTGGCGGGCTACGAGATCGTGATCCGCGAGACCACCTCGCCGGAATGGACCGACGTGGTCGCGGTCGGCAACGTCACGCAGGCCGATGTCGACCTGTCCAAGGACAACGTGTTCTTCGGCGTCCGCGCCGTGGACTCCGACGGCCATCGCAGCCCGGTGGCGTTCCCCCGCCCGGTCAGCTGAGGCTCACCGCCCACTGGGGGTAGGCAAATCGCGAGACACGCCGGCGTGTTTCGCGATTTGGCTACCGCCAGCGTGGCGCGAGGGCTTTCGCGGCGCGGTCGTCAGCCCGACCAGTCGCGGAGGACCGTGGCCGGACCTCCGGAGGTGGGCACGTCCAGCTCCGCGAGGTCCGGCATCGCCATCCGCTCCCACGCGTCCAGGTCCGGCCCGCGTGCGGTCAGCTCGGCGACCAGCAGCGTCCACGCCGTGCCATGACCGACCAGGACGAGCTCGGTCCACCGTTGCGTACTGTCCAGCAGCGTGCGTACGGCTCGGGCCACCCGCCGCCGGGTCGCCGCCGCCGGCTCCCAGCCCGGTACGGCCGGCTCGTCCGGCGCATTCATCGCTCGGCGTACGGCGACGACGAACTCCGCCGGGTCGCCGAACCAGGCCGCCGGTCGCTCGGCCTCACGCAGATCGTCGATCTGGGTCACGGGACGGTCGGTCAGCGCCGCCGCGGTCGCCACGGCCTTCGGTTCCGGTGAGCTGAACCACCGCCCACGGCCCGGAAGCCGGCCACTGTCTCGCAGGGCCGTCAGTCCGACGGCGGCGTCGCGGGCCAGGTCCCAATGGTGCGGCGCGGTCGTGGTGTCGACGGCCGAACGCCCGTGCCGGACCAGCGTCAGCCGGGTCAAGACGCGTCCACGAGCAGATGCAGCAGCAGCCAGCACACCGGTGCCACGAGCAGCAGCGAGTCGAGCCGGTCCATGATGCCGCCGTGCCCGGGCAGCAGATTGCCCATGTCCTTGATGCCGATGTCTCGCTTGATCATGGACTCGCCGAGGTCGCCGAGGGTCGCGGTCAGTGCCACGACGGCACCGAGCACCAGGCCGACCCAGGCCTCGCCGTCGAGCAGGTAGACGACCGTCAGCCAGCCGCCGAGGCAGCACACGAGCACCGAGCCGGCGAAGCCCTCCCACGACTTCGCCGGACTGATCGTCGGCGCCATCGGATGACGCCCGAGCTTGTATCCCGTGGCGTAGCCGCCGACGTCCGAACACACTGTCACGAGGAGGAACGTCAGGACCCGCCAGGCGCCGTCGTCCTCGGCGAGCATGAGGACCGCGAACCCGGCGAGCAGGGGTACGTAGGCGGTGACGAACACACCCGCGGTCGCGTCCCGTACGAAGCCGTCCGATCCCTCGGCGAGCCGCCACACCATCGTGCCGATCACCGTGAACGCGAGCGCTACCGACAGCACCTCCGCGCCGCCGAAGTAGGCGCCGGCGAGCATCGCCACGCCGCCGACGCAGACCGGGACGAGCGGCAGCCGGATGCCCGCTGTGGCCAGCGCGTTCGCCAGCTCCCACACAGCAAGCAGAGCGGCGAGAAGTACAAGTCCTAGAAACACCGACTTGACGACGAACAACGAGCCGATGATGACGACGCCGAGGACCACGGCGACGCCGATCGCTGCCGGCAGGTTGCGTCCGCCGCGCGATCGGCGCCTCGGCGCCGCCGAGCCCGTGCGGTTCGCGTCGGCGTCGGCGCGGCCGGGTCCGGCCCTGCTATGTGATGCCATCGATGGTCGCGCCGGTCATCAGGTCTGCCCTAGACCTCGATGAGCTCGGCCTCCTTGTGCTTGAGGAGGTCGTCGACCGAGTCGACGTGCTTCTTGGTCATGCCGTCGAGTCGCTTCTCGGCGCTCATGACCTCGTCCTGGCCGGCGTCGCCGTCCTTCTCCATCTTGTCCAGCGTCTGCTTCGCATGCCGGCGGATGTTACGAATCGCGACCCGGCCGTCCTCGGCCTTGGACTTGGCGAGCTTGATGTATTCCTTGCGGCGCTCCTCGGTGAGCTCGGGCATCACCAGGCGCAGCACGGTGCCGTCGTTGGCGGGGTTGACGCCGAGGTCGGAGTCGCGAATCGCCTTCTCGATCGCCTTGACCGAGTTCTTGTCGTACGCCGAGATGACGACGACACGCGGCTCCGGGATGTGGAACGACGCGAGCTGCTGGATCGGCGTCGGGGATCCGTAGTAGTCCGCTGTGATCTTGGCGAACATCGCCGGATGGGCCCGGCCGGTCCGGATCGCCGCGAACTCCTCCTTGGCGAACTCCACGGCCTTGTCCATGTTGGTGGCGGCCTCGCGCAGTGTCTCGTCGATCACGGCGTACTCACTCCTGGTCTTCTCGCGGTCGTACGCGGATCACTCCGCGTGAACGAGCGTGCCAATCTTCTCACCACGGAGAACCCGGGCGATGTTGCCCTCCTCGGCCATGCCGAAGACGATCATCGGCAGCTTGTTCTCCATGCACAGGGCGAACGCCGCGGCGTCGACGACTCGCAATCCGAGCCGGATGGCCTCGTCGAAGCTCAGGACGTCGAACCTGGTGGCGTTCGGGTCGGTGCGCGGGTCCGCGGAGTAGACGCCGTCGACACCACTCTTGGACATCAGAACGACGTCGGCCTTGACCTCCAGGGCGCGCTGGACGGCGACCGTGTCGGTCGAGAAGAACGGCATGCCGGCCCCGGCGCCGAAGATGACGACGCGGCCCTTCTCGAGATGGCGGATCGCCCGGCGCGGGACGTACGGCTCGGCGACCTGTCCCATCGCGATCGCGGTCTGTACCCGGGTCTCGACACCGTGGCCCTCGCAGAAGTCCTGCAGGGCAAGGCAGTTCATCACGGTGCCGAGCATCCCCATGTAGTCGGCGCGGCCGCGGTCCATGCCGTGCTGCGAGAGCTCGGCGCCCCGGAAGAAATTGCCGCCGCCGACCACGACCGCGACCTGGACCCCCTCCTTGGCGACCGCTGCGATCTGGCGAGCGACCGTGTTGACCACCTCGGGGTCGACTCCGACCTTGCCACCGCCGAAGACCTCGCCGGACAGCTTCAGCAACACTCGACGATAGGAGTACGTGGGCTCGTCCGTCGAGGTCAACGTCATGGGGTCGAGTGTGCCATCTTCTCGACCACGACGTTCAACTTCAGCCGCCGCGAAACGCCGTTCGGTACGCGGATCTCAGCGGTCCAGGGTCAGCCGCCCACCTCGAACCGGGCGAACCGCTGGACCGAGACGCCCGCCTCGTCCAGAACGGCGCTGACGGCCTTCTTCTGGTCGATGACCGAGGGCTGCTCGAGCAGCACGACCTCTTTGAAGTACGCGTTGACCCGGCCCTCGACGATCTTGGGCAGCGCCTGCTCCGGCTTGCCCTCCTCGCGGGCCTTGGCCTCGGCGATCTCCCGCTCCTTGGACACGATGTCGGCGGGAACCTCGTCCCGCGTGACGTACGCCGGGCGCATCGCCGCGATCTGCATCGCCGCGCCGCGGGCCGTGTCGAGGTCGTCGCCGGCGTACTCCACGAGCACTCCGACCGCCGGCGGCAGGTCGCTGGCCCGGCGGTGCATGTAGCTGGCCACCTGGCCGTCGAAGACGGCGACCCGGCCGAGTTCGAGCTTCTCGCCGATGACCGCGGCGAGGCTCGAGATGTTCTCCTCGACGGTCTTGCCGTCCGCGAGCTTCTCGGCGAGCAGCGTCTGGACGTCGGCCGGCTTCGATGCCGCCGCGTGCGCGACGATGTCGGCCGCGAGCTGCTGGAACTGCTCGCTCTTGGCGACGAAGTCGGTCTCGCAGTTGAGCTCGATCATGGCGCCTTCGGCAGCCGCGACCAGGCCGGCCGACGCCGTACGCTCGGCGCCGCGCTTGGCGGCCTTGGCAGCACCTTTGACCCGGAGGATCTCGACCGCCTTGTCCATGTCGCCGTCGGCCTCGGTCAGCGCCTTCTTACTGTCCATCATTCCGGCACCGGTCATGTCCCGGAGCTTCTTGACGTCCGTGGCGGTGATGTTCGCCATTTGCCTCTCGTCGTCTTTCTCATCGCGCGACCAGGAGTCGCTGGGTGTGGTTACGTGCCGGGTCCGCGACCGGTTGGCCGTACGAGCTCGACCGGCTGTCGCGGAGTGCGCTCAGGCGCCCGAGGCGTTGGCCTCGACAGGCTTCGAAGCGGTCTCCTCGACCGGTGTGGACTCGGTCGACGTGGACTCGGCCGGAGCTGACTCGGCCGGGGCGTCGGAGCCGTTGGCCTCCGGCGTGGACTCGGTCGACGCCGACTCGGCCGGAGCCGGAGCGTCGGAGCCGTTGGCCGGCGGCGAGCTGGACTCGGTGGACTTCGACGAGCCGGCGGCACCGCTGCCCTCGGCCGCGTAGAGCTCGCGCTCCCACTCGGCCAGCGGCTCCTCCGCACCGAGCGCGGCGCCGGGCTCGTCGCCCTTGCCACCGGCGCGAGACATCAGACCCTCGGCGACGGCGTCGGCGAGCACCCGGGTCAGCAGCGTGACCGAGCGGATCGCGTCGTCGTTGCCCGGGATCGGGTAATCGACGTCGTCGGGGTCGCAGTTGGTGTCGAGGATCGCGATGATCGGGATGCCCAGCTTCTTGGCCTCCTCGACCGCGAGGTGCTCCTTCTTGGTGTCGACGACCCACACGGCGGCCGGGACGCGGCCCATGCCGCGGATGCCACCGAGGCTGCGCTCGAGCTTGTCGCGCTCCCGCTTGAGGCCGAGCAGCTCCTTCTTGGTCCGGCCGGAGCCGGCGACGTCGCTGTAGTCGATCTCGTCGAGCTCCTTGAGCCGCTGCAGCCGCAGGTGAATGGTCTGGAAGTTGGTGAGCATGCCGCCCAGCCAGCGCTGGTTGACGTAGGGCATGCCGACCCGGGTCGCCTGCTCGGCGATCGCCTCTTGGGCCTGCTTCTTGGTACCGACGAACATCACCTGGCCGCCCTTGGCGACGGTGTCCTTGACGAACCGGAACGCGGTGTCGATGTAGGTCAGCGACTGCTGCAGGTCGATGATGTAGATGCCGTTGCGCTCGGTGAAGATGTAGCGCTTCATCTTCGGGTTCCAGCGCCGGGTCTGGTGCCCGAAATGTACGCCGCTCTCCAGGAGCTGGCGCATCGTGACGACGGCCATAGCCGTATGCCTCCTCGGGGACGCCGTCCGGGCGTCCGTTCTGGTTGTCCGCGTCGACTGTTCGCCGGCGCCCTGACGCCCGACACGCGCCCCACCTCTACGAGGACCACGGGACGCGCTCCGCCAGTCGGCTGGTAGCGGGCGCGCGAAGTCAGCCTCCAGAGAGGCCGCCAGGAGGAAGTGTACGCGATCGACGCCCCCTGCTCACGTCGAGATCGCGCGGTTCCGTCGTACTCTGCATGGCTCGTCGACACTCTGCATGGGATCGACGCCATGCAGAGTGCGCACACACCACGAGAACGTGGTATCGCGACTGTGCGCGGGTGTCAGCTGTCCAAGTTGGTCATGACGTGCTTGATCCGGGTGTAGTCCTCGAACCCGTACATGGACAGGTCCTTGCCGTAGCCGGAGTGCTTGAACCCGCCGTGCGGCATCTCGGCCGAGATCGGGATGTGGGTGTTGATCCACACGCAGCCGAAGTCGAGGCCCTTGGCCATCCGCATCGCCCGGCCGTGGTCCTTGGTCCACACGCTGGAGGCGAGGCCGTACTCCACGCCGTTGGCCCAGGACAGCGCCTGGTCCTCGTCGGAGAACGACTGCACGGTGATCACCGGGCCGAAGATCTCCTGCTGGATCGCCTCGTCGTCTTGTCGCAGGCCAGAGACGACGGTGGGGGCGTAGAAGTAGCCGCGGTCGCCGACCCGCTCGCCGCCGGTCTGGACCTCCGCGTGACCGGGGAGCCGGTCGACGAACCCGGACACCCGGTCGAGCTGGGTCGGGTTGTTCAGCGGACCGTAGAGGATGTCGTCCTCGTCGGGCGCCCCGGTCTTGGTGTTGCGTGCCTGCTCGGTCAGCGCGGCCACGAAGTCGTTGTGGATGCCAGGCCCGGCGAGCACCCTGGTCGCCGCGGTGCAGTCCTGACCGGCGTTGAAGTAGCCGGTCTCCGCGATGGTCTCGGCGGCTGCCTCGAGGTCGGCGTCGTCGAACACGATGACCGGCGCCTTGCCGCCCAGCTCCAGATGTACCCGCTTCAGGTCGTCGGCCGCCGCCCGGGCGACCTCCATGCCGGCCCGTACGGACCCGGTGATCGACACCATCTGCGGCGTCTTGTGCGCCACCAACGCACGACCGGTGTCGCGGTCGCCGCACACCACGTTGAACACGCCTGGCGGGAAGAACTCGGCCGCGATCTCGGCGAGCAGTACGGTCGACGCCGGCGTCGTGTCACTCGGCTTCAGCACGATCGTGTTGCCGGCCGCCAGGGCCGGTCCGATCTTCCAGATCGCCATCATCAGCGGGTAGTTCCACGGCGTCACCTGGGCGCAGACGCCGATCGGCTCCCGCCGGATCATCGACGTCATCCCGGCCATGTACTCCCCCGCCGACCGGCCTTCGAGCACCCGCGCCGCGCCGGCGAAGAACCGGATCTGGTCGATCGACGGCGGCAGTTCCTCGGCGGTGGTGAGCTCTCGCGGCTTGCCGGTGTTACGGACCTCCGCGTCGACGATCTCGTCGGTGCGGGCCTCCATCGCGTCGGCCAGCTTGAGCAGGGCGAGCTGCCGCTCGGCGGGGGTCGTCTGGCCCCAGGTTTCGAACGCCGTCGCGGCCGCCTTCATGGCGCGGTCGACGTCCTCGGTGCCGGACATCGGCGCGGTGGCATAGACCTCGCCGGTGGCCGGGTCGATCAGGTCATAGGTCGAACCGTCGGCGGCGGACACCTGCTCGCCACCGACGAAGTTTCGCAACTCGAGCTTGTCGGACATTCGGGCCCTCCACGCGTACTATCGGCGGTTGGACAAGCGGATTGCGCGCATCGTACGCAGAATCCAGACGTAATGAGAAGCCCCGCTATCGCATCGCGACGATATCCGTAGATTCGGCCCGCGTCAGGCCTCGAAGACCGGCTCACCCTCGACGTACGTCGCGACCACCCGAGTGGCGGCGATCTCCTCGGGCGGCCCGGCGAACGGGTCCCCATCGAGTACGGCGAGGTCGGCCAGCCGACCGGGAGCGATCGTCCCACTGTCGTCGAGGTGCGCGACCCGGGCCGACCCGGCGGTGTACGCGGTGAGCGCGGTCGCCAAATCGAGCCGCTGATCCGGCAGGAACGCCGGGATGCCCGGCCCGTGCCCCGGCTGTCGCCGGTTGACCGCCACGTGGATGCCCTCGAGCGGGTTCGGACTGCTGACCGGCCAGTCACTGCCCGCCGCGAGCCGGGCACCGGCGGCCGCGAGGTCACCGAAGGGGTACTGCCAGGACGAGCGTGGCTCACCGAGGAACGGGAGCGTGAGCACGTCCATCTGCGGGTCGTGCGCGGCCCACAGCGGCTGCATGTTGGCGGTGACGCCGAGCGTCGCGAAGCGTGGCACGTCGTCGGGGTGGATCACCTGGATATGCGCGATGTGATGGCGCCGATCCGACGGCGGGTTGGTCCACGCCGCCGCCGCGAACGCGTCGAGTGCCTCCCGGACGGCTCGATCGCCGATCGCGTGCACATGGACCTGGAAGCCCTCGGAGTCCAGCGTCGTGACGTACTCCTTCAGCGCCGCCGGGTCGACGAAGGACAGCCCGGCGTTGGGGGTGGGGTCGCCGTCGCCGTCGAGGTACGGCTCGAGCATTCCGGCCGTGAAGTTCTCCGCCACGCCGTCCTGCATGATCTTGACGCTGGTGATCCGGAACCGGCCGGCGCGCAGCCGCTCGCGCCGGGCCAGCAGGTCGGGGATCTGCGCTGCGCCGAGCTCCCGGTCCCACCACAGGGCACCGGTGACCCTCGCGGTCAGGCGGCCGTCGCTCGCGGCGTCGACGTAGATGTCGGCGACATCGGTGATGTTGGCGTACTCCCCGACGATCGCGTCCTGCCAGCCGGTGATCCCAAGCGAGTGGAGGTACGTCTGGGCGCCGAGCAGCGCGGTCATCCACTCGTCGTACGTCGGCTGCGGCGCCAACCGGCCGACCAGGTCCATCGCGCCCTCGTGGAGCGTGCCCGTCGGGCGGCCGTCGGCGTCGCGCTCGAGGCGGCCGTCGGGCGGATCCGGTGTCGTGGCGTCGATGCCGGCCAGCTCCATCGCCCGGGAGTTGACCCAGCCACCGTGGTGGTCGCTGTTGGGCAGGAACACCAGACGGTCCGGGACGACCGCGTCGAGGTCGGCGGCGAGCGGGGCACCACCGGGGAAGGCGGGCATGTGCCAACCGCCGCCGGTGATCCATTCGGCATCCAAATGCGCATCGGCGTAGGACCGGATCGCCGCGAGGTAGGCCTCGCGAGTGTCGTACTCCGTGAGGTCGCAGTGCAGCCGCTCGAGGCCGCCCTGCACCGGATGCGCATGCGCGTCGACGAACCCCGGGATGAGCAGGCCGCCGGCCAGGTCGACGACGCGAGTGCTCGCCCCGGCGAGCTCACGCACCTCGACGTCGCCGACCGCCACGATGCGCCCCTCGCGGACCGCGACCGCGCCGTCGAACGGTTCGCGGCCGTCGGCGGTGAAGATCCGGCCGCCCGCGAACACCAGATCCGGCTGCTCACCTGTCATGCGTACTCCAACCTCCGCCCCGGGGCCACTGAGGGTAGGCAAATTGCGAGACACGCCGGC
>JALDXR010000037.1:0-13716 GCA_032154865.1 Nocardioidaceae bacterium | reverse complement strand
AAACACGCCGGCGTGTTTCGCGATTTGGCTACCGCCAGTGGGGCTGCTGGGCGAACGGGGTCAGGCGGCGTGCTCCCGGGCCCGCTTGGGGAGCAGGAACGCCATCGCGAACGCGGCGACCGTCAGCCCGACGGTCAGCACGGTGACGTGTCGAGCGGCGCTCAGGAAGCTCTCCACGTCGACCTGCGAGCCGACCGCGCCGAAGAAGACGGTGCCGAGCACGGCGATCCCGAGCGACGCACCGAGCTGCTGGAACGACTCGAGCAGTCCGGAGGCCGAACCCACCTCGTGGTCCTCCAGGCGACCCACGATGATGTCGAACAGCGGCACGAAGATCATGCCCATCCCGGCTCCGTACGCCACCAGCGGCACCGTCAGGTCCCACGCACCGAGGTCACTGCCCACGCGGTCGAACACGAAGTAGAGGTAGCCGAGTCCGAGCGCCATCACGGTCAGGCCGATGTGCAGGATGTGCCGGCCGAGCTTGTTCATCATCGTGCTGCCGAAGACCGACCCGATGAAGGCGCCGACCGGCCAGGCCGCCATCGCCAGGCTCGCGTCGAGCGCGCTGTAGTCCATTCCGAGCTGCAGGAACAGGCCCACGGCCAGCGAGAATCCGACGACCGCGCCGAAGAAGACGATGACGAACAGGACGCCGGAGGTGTAGGACCGCTTGGCGAAGACGCTCAGCTCGACCAGCGGAGTACGCCCGGTCCGCGCGCGACGATGCTGCTGCCAACCGAACCAGGCCAGCACCGGCACCGACGCCGCCAGCATGACGAGCGACCAGGTCGGCCAACCCAGCTCGCGGCCCTGCACCAGCGGGTAGACGAGCATGAACATCCCGGCGGCTGCGATCAGAGCGCCGCGAAGGTCGAGCCGGGTGGCGTCGGCGGTGGGCGCGGGCTTGGGGAGCACCTTGTGGCCGACGTAGAGGCAGAACGCACCGAGCGGCAGGTTCATCAAGAAGATCATCCGCCAGCCGGTGCCGGCGATGTCGGCGTCGATGAGCAGCCCGGCGACGATCGGTCCGGCGATGATCGACAGCCCGATCACAGGCCCGAGAACGGCGAAGGCCTTGCCGACCTCGGCGCCGAACAGGTCGCGCATCAAGCCGAAGCACTGCGGCAACATCACCGCGCCGAACGCGCCCTGGACGACCCGGGCGGCGATCAGGGTCTCCGGCGATCCGGCGAACGCGCAGGCCAGCGAGGCTGCGACGAACCCGGTCACCGCCAGCATCAGCATTCGCTTGCGGCCGAACATGTCGCCGAGCCGGCCGCCGGTGAGCAATCCGACCGCGAGCGCCAGGGTGTAGCCGGCGGCGATCCACTGCAGCGTCGACAACGAGCCGCCGAGGTCGGCCCGGATGACCGGCGCCGCCACGTTGCCGACGGTCGAGTCGAGCAGGTTCATCAGGCTCGCGGCCAAGATGGCGAACAGACCGAGCCAGCGCTTGGGAAATGTCGTGGCCCGGGACGCCGGCGCTTGGGCGGCAGTGGTTTCCTTTCGGACCTGGGGCTCAGCTTCTTCGACGGCTTGGGTCGGGGTGTCGCTCAGGGTTGTCGTCATGACCATCACGCTATGATTCATTCCGGCCACTTTCTGACCTCAATGCGAAGCAGTCTGATCTCATGGCGAACACCAGCGCGCGCATGCTTCGGTTGCTGTCCCTCCTGCAGACGCACCGCTACTGGCCGGGTGCCGAACTGGCCGGCCGGCTGGAGGTGAGCGAGCGAACGCTGCGGCGCGACATCGATCGGCTCCGCGACCTCGGCTATCCGGTCAACGCCAGCCGCGGAGTCGCCGGCGGCTACCAGCTGCAGGCCGGCAGCGCGTTGCCGCCACTGCTTCTCGACGACGAAGAGGCGGTCGCGATCGCCGTCGGGCTCCGGACGGCTGCCGGTGGAGCCGTCGCCGGGATCGAGGAGACCTCGCTGCGCGCCCTCACCAAGGTCGTCCAGGTCATGCCGCGCCGGCTGCGCAACCGGGTCGAGGCGCTTCGGACGTACGCGGTGCCGGCTGCCTGGGGCGGCGGCCCGACCGTGGACGCGATCGCCCTGACCGTGATCGCGCAGGCCTGCCGCGATGACGAGCGGCTTCGGTTCGCCTACACCGCCCGCGACGGCAGCCGGACCGACCGCCATGTCGAGCCGAACCGCCTGGTGTCATTGGGTCGCCGCTGGTACCTCGTCGCCTGGGACGTCGAACGCCACGACTGGCGGACCTTCCGGGTCGACCGGCTCAGCGAACCGGCGTCGACCGGCGCCCGGTTCCGGCAGCGCGAGCTCCCGGGCGGCGACGCGGCCGAGTTCGTGCGCAACCAGCTCTCCTCGGTCCCGACCCGCTACCGCGTCGTCGTGACCATCGAGGCGCCGGCGGCCGACGTCGAGCGGGTCGTCTACCACTGGGGCACCGTCGAGGCGCTAGGCGACCGACGCAGCCGGCTCGTGATGAACGTCGACAGCTTCGACTGGCCGACCTTCGTGATCGGCTCCGTCGGCGCCGCATTCGAGGTCGAGGCGCCGGACGAGTTCAGCGACTACCTCCGGGAGCGGGGCGAGCTGTTCGTCCGGTCGACCTGAGCGGCCATCGGTACGTGACGGGTACGCGGTCGAGCGTGCGATGCGGCGGGCTCGCGTACCCGGCGCTACGCGGTTCGGCGTAGCCGACGTCCACTCCGTACGCGCGATGCCGTAGCCCAAGTGTCGCTTCGAGGCCGACGACCCGAGACCGGTTCGCGACGAGGCTTATCGCATCAGCAATCGACTCGACGAGAGGAGCCTCCGATGGCCTCCACGACCACCCTCCCCCGGCCGGCCGGTCCACGATCCACGATGCGAAGCTCGCCCAGGCTGGACCGCCTCATCGACTGGCTGGCCAACTACAGCATCGACATCCTGCGGATCAGCCTCGGTGTCGTTTTCCTCGCGTTCGGGGCGGTGAAGTTCGTTCCAGACGCCAGCCCCGCGCAGCCGCTGGTCGAGCGCACCCTCGACACGCTGACCCTCGGGATCGTGTCCGGACCGAGCGCTCTGCTCCTGACGGCCGTCGCCGAAAGCTTCATCGGGATCACGCTGGTCACCGGGAAGCTGCTGCGCTCGGGGCTCGCCGTCCTCGCCGGATCGATGGTCGGGATCATGTCGCCACTGGTGCTGTTCTTCACCGACATGTTCCCGTCCGACGGGCCGACCCTCGAGGCGCAGTACGTGTTCAAGGACATCGTGCTGATCGCCGCCGGGCTGGTCATCGCGGCGCGGGCGCTCGGGGCGCCACAAGGGGCGGATGACCGGGCCACAAGGGGCGGATGATCGCTAGGTCGCCTCGGCGGTGCGGAGGTCGCGACGCAACTCGGGGGGCAACGCGAAGATGAGGCTCTCCTCGGCCGTGTGTACGGACTCGGCCGGGGGGAAGCCTCGCGTCTGGAGCCAGTCGAGGACGCCCTGCACCAGGTCCTCCGGGACCGAGGCGCCCGACGTCACGCCGACCGTCGTCACACCGTCGAGCCACGCCGGGTCGATCTCGCCCGCGTCGTCGACCCGATAGGCGGCCGCCGCACCGGACTCCAACGCCACCTCGACCAGCCGAACCGAGTTGGAGGAGTTGCCCGAGCCGACGACCAGGACCAACTGCGACTCGCGGGCGATCTCCTTGACCGCCTGCTGCCGGTTCTGGGTCGCGTAGCAGATGTCGTCGCTGGGCGGGTCGATCAGATCGGGGAACTTGGCCCGGATCCGGTCGACCGTCTCCATCGTCTCGTCCACACTCAGCGTCGTCTGCGACAGCCACGAGACCTTCGACGGATCACGGATCTCGAGCTTGTCGACGTCGTCCGGCCCCTCGACGAGCGTGATGTTGCCCGGCGCCTCCCCGGCCGTACCCTCCACCTCTTCGTGGCCGGCGTGGCCGATCAGCAGGATGTCGTGGTCGTCGCCGGCGAATCGGCGGGCCTCATGGTGGACCTTGGTGACCAGCGGACAGGTCGCGTCGATCGTCTTGAGCTCGCGCTCGGCGGCCTGGGCGTGAACCGCCGGCGACACGCCATGCGCCGAGAACACCACCGTCGCGCCCTCGGGCACCTCGTCGAGCTCCTCGACGAAGATCGCGCCGCGTTCCTCCAGGCCATGCACGACGTGCTTGTTGTGCACGATCTGCTTGCGGACGTAGACCGGTGCGCCGTAGAGGTCGAGCGCCTTCTCGACGGTGATGACGGCTCGGTCGACACCGGCGCAGTAGCCCCGAGGGGCAGCGAGCAGGACCTTGCGGGAGGTGGTCGGTGCGCTCATGGGCCCCATCGTACGGACGGGCGGCAACGTTGGCCGCTCAGTCGCCATCGGGTGACTCATCCCACAGCGGCAGCGGACGCGGCGGTACGGGTGTCGAGACCACGATCGACGTGGTCGTCTGCCCGTACACGAGGAACTTGTCCAGCGTCTCCTCGAGGTCGGCGATCGACGGCCCGTGGACCTTGAGGACGAAGCAGTCCTCCCCGGTGATCCGGTAGCACTCGACGACCCGAGGCGTCTGCCGGGCGGCCTCGGCGATCTTCGGCAGTTGTCCGGGGCCCGGCCGGATCCGGACGATCGCGGTCACGGGGAGGCCGAGCGCGGCCGGATCGACCTCCATGCGGAAGCCGGTGATGACCCCGGCCCGCTGCAGTCGCTGCACCCGCTCCGTCACAGCGGGCGCCGACATGCCGACCCGACGGGCGAGGCCCGCCATCGACAGTCGCGGGTCGTCGTGCAGGGCGACGAGGAGCTGCCGATTCGTGGCGTCGAGGAGGCGATTCGAGTCTTCGTAGGTCTCTCGGCCGATCTGGCTTACTTCTGCAGTCACGATGGGCCTCCTGCCTTGAGATTGCCCTTCAGATCGCGGCTGATGGTTTGGATGATACTCACGTGCCGACCAACTCCGCGACAGCGCTGGCGAACCGCCCGGGCACCGGCTCGGTGGCCGACCGGGTGCCCGCACCGGCGTACTTCGGCGTCAGCGCCGTCTTCCACTACCTCGGCCCGGCGTTCGCCGTGCTGCTCTTCGTCCACGTCGATCCGCTCGGCGTCACCTGGCTTCGCATCGCGGGCGCGGCCGCCGTCTTCGCGGTCTGGCGTCGGCCATGGCGAGTCTTCGCCCGTGCCTCGGCGGCCCAACGGTGGCGGTTGGTCGGCCTCGGGATTGTCCTCGCGGTGATGAACGCGTCGTTCTACCTGGCAGTCGACCGGCTCCCCCTGTCGACGGTCGGCGCCGTGGAGTTCGTCGGCGTCATCGGGCTCGCCGTGCTCGGCCTTCGCAATCCGCGCAATGCGGCCGCGCTCGGGCTCGTAGTCGTCGGTGTCGTCGTACTCACCGATGTTCGCCTGGCAGTCGAGCCGCTGGGCATCGCGTTCGCCTTCGCCAATTGCGCACTCTTCGTCGGCTACGTGGTCCTGGGTCATCGGGTCGCCCAGAGCCGGCCCGACGCCGGCGGCTGGAGCGGCATCGACCAGCTCGGTGCTGCGATGATCGTGGCCGCCGTCGTAGCAACACCGATCGGCCTCGCATCGGCCGCACCGGCGCTCACCGATCCGACCCTGCTGCTGGCCGGGTTCGGAGTCGCGATCAGCTCGTCGGTCATCCCGTACGTCACCGACCAGCTCGCCATGGCCCGACTCCCCCGCGCGACGTTCGCCTTGATGCTCGCCCTCCTGCCGGTGTTCGCGGTCGTCATCGGAGCCGTCGTCCTGCGGCAGCTCCCGACGCCCGCCGAACTGCTGGGAATCGCTGTCGTGGTCGGTGGCGTGGCACTCCATGAAGTCCCCACTCCGAAGGAGCAACAGTGAAGTACGCACGACTGGGCAGGTCGGGACTCAAGGTGTCCCGGATCTGCCTCGGCATGATGAGCTACGGCTCCAAGGAGGAGCGGGCCTGGCATCTCGACGAGTCCGGGGCCGAGCCGATCGTCCGGCACGCCGTCGAGTCCGGGGTGACGTTCTTCGACACCGCCGACACGTACTCCGACGGTCTGACCGAGGAGATCACCGGACGGCTGCTGGGCAAGCTGTTCCGGCGTCGCGATGATTACGTGCTGGCGACGAAGGTCTACTTCCCGATGGGCCCGGGCCCGAACGACGGCGGCCTGTCACGCAAGCACATCCTGTCGGCCATCGACGCGTCGCTGGCCCGCCTCGGCACCGACTACGTCGACCTCTACCAGATCCATCGCTGGGACTACGACACGCCGATCGAGGAGACGATGGAGGCGTTGAACGACGTCGTACGAGCCGGCAAGGCGCGCTACATCGGCGCGTCGAGCATGTTCGCCTGGCAGTTCGCCAAGGCAAAGCAGGTCGCCGCCGTCGCCGGTGGGAGCCGGTTCGTCTCGATGCAGAACCACTACAACCTGGCCTATCGCGAGGAGGAGCGCGAGATGATCCCGCTCTGCCTCGACCAGGGCATCGGTGTCATCCCCTGGAGCCCGCTGGCCCGCGGCCTCCTCACCGGCAGCCGCGATCGCGACGGGCTGCAGCGCACCGTACGCACCGGCAGCGATCCGCTGGCCGACCGGATGTACGACGACGCGGACTTCGATGTCGTCGACGTCGTACGCGAGGTGGCCGGCGAGCGCGAGACCGCGCCGGCGCAGATCGCGCTCGCCTGGCTGCTCGGCAAGCCTGCCGTGACGGCTCCGATCGTCGGCGCGACCAAGCTGCGTCATCTCGAGGACGCACTGGCGGCGGTCGACCTCACCCTCGGCTCCGACGAGGTCGATCGGCTGGAGGCGCCCTACCGGCCGCACCGCGTCATCGGCCACTCCTAGGGGTCGACCGGCGGGTGGCTCACCAGGGCACCGGCCGGCCGTCCCGGAAGAACCCGCCGGTCGGGCCGTCGTCGGGCAGCGTCACTCCCCAGACGACCGAGGCGGCCCCGGCCGCGACCGGGCGACCGCCGGGGCCGCCCATATCGGTGGCCACCCAGCCCGGGCAGACGGCGTTGACCAGGATCCGCACCGGCCGCAGTTCAGCCGCCAGGATCCGGGTGAGCGCGTTCAGGGCCGCCTTGCTGACCCTGTAGGCCGGCGTGCCCGCACCCATGTCGGCCAGCGATCCGGCGCCACTCGAGACGTTGACGATGCGACCGTGCGGTGCAGCTCGGAGCAGTGGCAGGAACGCGAGCGCCGTACGCCAGGCGCCGTACAGGTTGGTCTCCACGGCCTCGCGTACGACGTCGAGGTCGGCGTTCTCGGCGCGTTCCCAGGTGTCGTAGTCGATGGCCGCGTTGTTGACGACGACGTCGCAGCGCCCGAATCGATCCGCCACCCACGAGGCGGCCGCCAGCACGCTTTCGTCGTCGGTCACATCCAGCTGAGCTGCGACCACCGCGTCGGTGTCGAGACCCGCGGCAGCGGCGCGACCCTTGTCGAGGTCGCGCGAGCCCAGCACGACGCGATAGCCCAGGTCGGCGAGCTGGCGACAGACCTCCAGGCCGATGCCACGATTGGCACCGGTCACCACCGCGACCGGGTTGTCAGCGGGCATGGGGCCAATGTAGATGGCGACTCGGGCCCCATGGGAGGTCCGATCTTGCGCAGCCGGCAGGCCTACGGAACCCCGAGTAGCCGGAGGCCACCGGCCGTTGCTGCCGCGGCGACGACCACGACGACGAACGGAGCCTTCCGCCAGGCGAGGACGCCGCCGACGGCGACGCCGATCGGTTGGGCGTAGCCGGCGAAGTCCTTCGAGTCGTAGACCGCGGCGGTGGCGACCAGCGAGACCAGCAGGACGACCGTGGACAAGGTGAGGACCTCCTCGACCCGCGGCGACAAGGCGACCCGGTCGCCCAGCAGCGGCCCGGCCAGCCGGAAGGCGTACGTACCGACGGCGAGCACGAGGACGGCGAGCAGCAACGTGGTCGTACTCATGCGGAGGTCCGTTCGGGTTCGGGAGATCGACTGGAGTGGAGTCCGACGGCCACACCGACCAGGCCCAGGAGGACCGGCAGCCCGGCCGGGAGGAACGGAGTGGTCGCCACCGCGACGACTGCGCCGGTGATCGCGGCGCGCCGGATCGAAGGGGTACGCAGCGACGGCAGCACCAGCGCGAGCAACACGGCCGGGAACGCGGCATCGAGGCCCAGCGCGTCGGTGTTGCTGATCACCGCGCCGCCGACCGTGCCCACCAGCACGCCGAGGTTCCAGCAGACCAGCAGGCTGAGTCCACACGCCCAGTACGCCGCCCGCCGCTGAATGGGATCGCGCTGGGCGAGCGCGAACGCGACGGACTCGTCGATCATCAGATGGCTGCCGATGGCCCGGCGCCAGCCCCGGCCGACCAGGTCGCCGACCGTGAACCCGAACGGGACATGGCGGACGTTGATCAACAGGCTGGCCGCCACGGCTGCCACCGGGTTGCCGCCGGCGGCGATCAGACCGACGAACATGAACTGCGCAGCGCCGGCGAACACGACCACCGACAACAGACTCGGCAACCACAGCGGGAGATCCGCGCTCACGGTGATGGCGCCGAACGACGCTCCGACGAGCGCGTCGGCGAGACAGACCAGCGCGATGTCGCGAGCGACATCTCGGTCCAGGGTTCGCCATATCGAACGCATCGTATTCTATGCTGAACGACAGGAGAGCGTTCGTCAAGGCGAACGATATGACCAATGGAGCGAACGACGATGGAGAAGGACCCCAGCCGTACCGGAGCGCCGTTGGAGGTCATCGCGGCCTCACTGCGGGCCGAGCGGCGCCGGGCCGGGCTGTCGCTCGCCGAGGTCGCCCGACGGGCCGGCATCGCGAAGTCGACCCTCTCGCAGCTGGAGTCCGGCACCGGCAACCCGAGCATCGAGACGCTCTGGGCACTCGGGGTGGCTCTGGACGTGCCCTTCGCCCGCCTGGTCGAGCCGCAACGACCGCGAGTGCAGGTGATTCGCTACGGCGAGGGTCCGGCCGTCGCGTCGGAGCGAGCCGACTACATCGCGACCCTGCTGGCGTCCTGCCCACCGAACGCCCGTCGCGACATCTACATCCTGACCGTCCAGCCCGGCACGCCACGCGAGTCCGATCCGCACATGCCGGGCGTCATCGAGCACATCGTCCTGAGCACCGGGCGCGCCCGCGTGGGCGTCACCGACGACCCAGTCGAGCTCGAGCCCGGCGACTACATCGCCTACCCAGGCGACCAGCCCCACGTCTTCGAGGCACTCGAACCGGACACCACCGCGGTCATCGTGTCCGAGCACGTCTAGCCGCCAGCCGACCGCCGTACTGGGCGAGCCCGGCCACCGAGAGTTGGCGTGAAACACGCCCGAGCCGATGTTGGTGCAATCTCACGCCAACACTGGACGCGGGGGCAGGGATACTGATGGCGTGAGCGATGGCGCCCGGATCGAGATCGCGTACTGCACCCAGTGCCGTTGGCTGCTCCGCGCGGCCTGGATGGCCCAGGAGCTGCTCACCACGTTCGAGACCGAGCTCGCCGAGGTCGCCCTGATCCCTGGCACCGGCGGCATCTTCGAGGTTCGGGTGAACGACACGACGGTGTGGTCCCGCAAGGCCGACGGCGGATTCCCCGAGCCCAAGGAGCTGAAGCAGCGCGTTCGTGACGTCGTCGCCCCGGATCGCGACCTCGGGCACGCCGACCGCTGACCGGGACCGCTCATCGAGGGACACCCACCGCGCACCGCGCCCAGGCGCGACCGACGCCGGCCGGAGCCGCCCGACCCCTAACGTGGGGGCATGCGTGCGATCGCCTACCAGGAGTACGGAAACTCCGATCGGCTCGAGCTCATGGACGTCCCGGACCCGAAGGTCGGACCCGACACGGTCCTGATCCGGGTCAAGGCGGCCGGAGTCAATCCGGTCGACTGGAAGGCCCGCGAGGGCTACCTCGACGGCGGCTTCGACGTCTACTTCCCGGTCGTGCCCGGTTGGGACGTCGCCGGTGTCGTCGAGCAGGTCGGCCCGGCTGTGACCGAGTTCGACCAGGGCGACGAGGTCATCGGCTATCTCCGGCGCGACGAGATCCGCCGGGGCACCTATGCCGAGCTGGCTCCCGCCCCGGTCCGGTCGGTTGCCGCCAAGCCACGACAGGCGAGCTGGACCGAGGCCGGCGCGTTGCCGCTGACGGGTTTGACGGCGCTGGAGGCGTTGACCGCCGGCCGGGTCGGCTCCGGCGACACCGTGCTGATCCACAACGCGGCCGGCGGCGTCGGTCATCTCGCGGTCCAGATCGCCCGGAACCTTGGCGCCGATCGGGTCATCGGCACGGCCGGTCCGGCCAACCACGAGTTCCTCGGCGAGCTGAACGCCGATCCCGTGACCTATGGAGATGACCTCGTCGCCGACGTCAAGCGGCTGGCGCCGGACGGAGTCGACGCGGCGTTCGACTTCGTCGGCGGCGATGCGGTCGACCAGTCGTGGAGCCTGGTCGGCGACCCGACCCGAGTCGTCTCGATCGCCAACGCCGCCGGAGTCAAGGCCGGTGGCGGTCGCTACGTCTTCGTACGCCCCAACGCCGAGCGGCTCGCGCAGCTGTCGCAGTGGTACGACGAGGACCGGCTCCGGGTCCGGCTGCATCGGACCTTCCCGCTCGCCGAGGCGGCCGCGGCGCAGGATCTGGTACGCGAGGGGCACGTCCGCGGCAAGGTGGTCCTCGAGGTCTGAGACGGGTCGGTCTAACCGCGACCGAGGTGGCAGGCGTACGTCCCGGTCATCTCGTCGGCCCGGTCGAACAGGGCCAGCCGATTGACCTCGCGACCGTCGAGCGCCATGCCGAGAGCCTCCAGAGCCACGTGCCAGCCGGCGCCGTCGTCGGCAGCCATCGCCCGGTCGTCGAAGACGTTGGTGAGCCGGAGCCGGCAGCCGTCCGCGGTCGGCTCCAGCTCCGAACGCAGGATCTCGCCGGACCAGGTGTACTCGAGCAGCCGAGGCGGATCGACCGCCACGACCTCGCCGCACGACGTCATGTCCTCGTCGGCGATGTCGCGCCGCCGCTGTGCCTCGGCCGTGAGCTCGAACCGGAGCTTGGCGCCGACTGCCAGGTCCATGTCGACTGCTGCCGGGAACCAGCACCGCAGCTGATCGGGATCGGTGATCGACCGCCACCCCCTGTCGATCGAGTGCGCGAGGCGACGCTCGAACCGCAGCTCGAATCGGCCGTCCTCGCGCCGGTGCAGGCTCCCCAGCATGCGGCGCCCTCCCTAGACCCGCTCGGCGTAGGTCTTGCGGAGCAACTCGACGCGGTCGTCGGACCAGGGCCGCTCGTAGTCGTGCAGCCCGGCGATGAATCGCTCGAGGTGGACCTGCCAGGCGGCGAGCATCGGCGCGCGCTTTCCGGCCAGCTTCGGTGGCACCGACTGGGTGAGGACGAGGCGACAGGCGTACTTCCGTCCGCTGACCGTCCAGCGCACCCACCCGACCGGCTCGCCGTCGTGGACCCACTCGTAGACCAGAACCCCGCCGGCTTCGACCTCGGTCACTCGTCCCGCGAGTACGGCCGGGGACGTGATCGGCTTCGGCGGCGCGGCTCCCACCTCGGGCTCGGCCGAGCCGATCATGGCGGCCCAGGCCTCGTCCGGCGGCTGGATCAGGATCCGCTCGAACCGGATGACGGACCCGTCGGCATCGTCGATGATCTCGCCCTCGGCCAGGCCGAACGCCTCGACGTACTCCTCGTTTCGCGGGAACCAGTCGTCCATCGAGTCGTCGTCTGCGGGCTCCCCGGCGAGCCAGGCCGTCAGCATCTCCAGACAGGTGTCCCAGCCCGCCGAGTGCTGGGCGGCGAACTTCTCGTCGCCCCACAGGTCGCTTCCGGACAGCGCATGCGTGAACACCAGCCGGCAGCCTCCGGAGTCCGGCGTGATCTCGAAGCGCATCAGGTCCTGGTCCCACCGGAAGGCGAACACCTTGGGCGGATCGGCCTCGAGCACCTCGCCGGTCGTCGGCTCGATGTCGGGATCCAGCTCGGCGAACCGCATCGGCGCGCCGGGCCGCAGCTCGATCGCCTCGATCTTGGCCGGGAACCAGTGCGCCAGCTCGCTCGGCTCGGTCACGGCACGCCAGACCTTCTCCGGTGGGTGCGCCAGGTGGCGTTCGAATCGAAGCACCACCCGGTCTTCGTCGTCGAGGTGCTTGGTCGCCAGTGGAGCTGTCATCGGTCGTCGTCCTCCCCTGCGGGTTGGTCAGAAGTCGTGGGATCGTCGGGCATCGTGTCGAGATGCCGCTCGAGGGCGTCGAGGCGCTCGTCCCACATCCAGCGGTACGGCGTCAGCCATTCGTCCATCTCGGCCAGCGGCTCCGGGCGCAGCTCGTACCACCGGCGCTGGGCGTCGCGGCGCACCGTCACCAGACCCGCCTCGCGCAGCACCCGGAGGTGCTTCGAGGTCCCGGGCTGCGACAGGCCGAGCTCCTCGGTGAGGTCGCCGACCAGCCGCGGCTGCTCGCGGAGCAGATCGAGGATCCGCCGCCGGGTGGGCTCGGCGAGAGCGCTGAACGGAGCCGTCATGCGTCCGAACATACTCGCTGAGTTATATAACCGCAAGTGCATGTTGGGATTCGGATACCACGTTCTCGTGGTGTTCCCGCACTCTGCACGGCGTCGACACGATGCAGAGCGCGTACTCACCATGCAGAGTGTGATCGCGCCGCCGCGAACTGCCACGGTGGATAACCACGATGGCGTCGGCCCCGGCGCCTAGAGTGCAGGCGTGGCACTGCAGACCTCCCCCGAGTCGCCGGCGCCGGTCCGCCGCATCTCACAGCTGCTCGGCGGCTGGATCGCCCGGCTGGGCTGGGTGTGGATCGAAGGTCAGATCTCGCAGCTCAACCTGCGCCAGGGGATGGTGTTCCTGACCCTGCGCGACTGCGACGTCGACATCTCCCTCCAGGTCACGTGTCACCGCCGCGCGATCGACTCGAGTCCGGTGCCGGTCACCGAGGGCGCCCGGGTCGTCGTGCACGCGCGGCCGACGTTCTACGACAAGCGCGGCACGCTGAGCCTGCGGGTCGACGAGATCCGGCCGGTCGGCGTCGGGGAGCTGCTGGCGCGGTTGGAGCAGCGGCGCCGCCTGCTGGCCGCGGAGGGACTGTTCGAGCCGGCACTCAAGCGCCGCCTGCCGTTCCTGCCCCACACGATCGGACTCATCACCGGTCGCGAGTCGGCGGCCGAGCGCGACGTACTGCAAAACGCTCGGCATCGCTGGCCCGGCGTCCGGTTCCGTACCCGGTACGCGATGATGCAAGGCTCCAAGGCGGCATCCGAGGTGATGCGGGCGCTCAGTGCGCTCGACGAGGACGACGACGTCGAGGTCATCATCGTCGCGCGCGGCGGCGGCTCGGTGGAGGATCTGCTGCCGTTCTCCGACGAGGCGCTGATCCGGGCGGTCGCCAAGACGACTACGCCGGTGGTCAGCGCGATCGGACACGAGCCGGACAATCCGATCCTCGACCTGGTGGCCGATATCCGCGCGTCGACGCCGACCGACGCCGCCAAGCGGGTCGTCCCCGACGTGACCGAGGAGAGTCAGCGGATCCAGCACCTGCGGGAGCGGGCCTGGCGCCGGGCCCGGGGCCTGGTCGACCGGGAGCTGCTCGTCTCCCAGTACCCGCGCGCGGGCCTCTACCGCGCGGCGTCGCGCGGTGGCGCCATCCCGCCGGCGATGCCGGCCCACTCGCACCGCGTCGGGCTCGAGTACGACCTCGAGCTGGCGCGGGCGCTCCTCGACGAGGCCGGGTACCCG